>NZ_CP040822.1 GCF_005887635.2 Paroceanicella profunda
AAAGAGCAAAGCGCATGTACGAGTGACCGGTGGTGAAATCATCATCTGCATGCCCGAGCACACGCGCAAAGAAGGCGTTCCGCGTCATCTGCGCAGGGCAGAACATCTCGTGCGCCACTTCCGCGTAGAAGGGGCGCAGCATCTTGAGGGTCAGGTCCTCCGTCTCCGGCCAGCGCGAGGCGATCTCACTCCGATCGCGCAGAACCTTGTTCAGGGAGCTGTTCAGAGAACCGTTCAGCAGCCGCGGCTCCATACCCTGCCACTCCCGGCCCTCAACGCTCCCACGCAGCCCGACAAACGCCGACACAACCTCCGACGCAGGCGCGAGGACAGGTATGCCGTAGGTCTCTCCAGCGCGGGTCCCATCCGCACCACGCGTCTTGGCCTGACCGCTGAACGCAACCGTATATCGCTGCGTGATCCGGCCATGACCAACAATCTCAATCAAAGGAGATAGAGACCCGATATATATATCCGCTCGATGTAATCGGGATGGTCCAGGTCACCCGCCGGCCGGGCTGTCCCTCTTCGCGCTGACGGCGGGCCGCTGCACTTCGGAGGCCAGAGCCCGGGCAGACCGGGTGGGCCCGGAGCTTCAGGCCGGAAGGTCGAGCCGCCGGGGCAGGACGGTCTTGAGTCCGGCCTTGTCCAGGGTATCCATGAAGGTGTTGTAGGCCTCGGTATAGGTTGTCCGGAAGCGGCGCAGGCCCGCGGGGCTGAGCGCCTCATGCAGCCTGCCGCGCAACGCCTCGTCCACCGGGGCGCGCATGTCCACGCCGGGCAGCGAGATCTTCTCGGCGAGTTCGCGCACCCGGAGATCCTTGTACACGATGACCGCCGGCCGCCCGGCCTGCATCGCGATGACCCCACCGTGGATACGGTCTCCGATATATATGTCATGCCCGGCAGCAAACAGGCGCCAGCTCGCCGTATCGTCGAAGTAATGGAAGCTCCGCAGCCCCGGCTCCGGGATATTGCCGCCAAAGAACTGCCGGGCCACCCAGTCCCGCGAAACCTCCTTGCGCACCTGATCGTAGGAGTTTTCCTCGTAAAGCCCGTCCTCCTTCCAGAACAGCTCGTTCTGGAAGACATAGCTCATCGCGGCCCCCGGTGTGAGGCAGTTGATGATCTCCATCAGCGCCGAGAACCGCGCGCCACCGCCGGCATTCCGCGCCATGTAGCCCGCGCAGAGCACCCGTGACGGGCCGTCCTGCGGGATGCCCCCGAAGGAGCTCATGTTGCGCGGGAAGGCATAGAAGCTGGGGCAGCCGAGCGAGGTCACGTTCCGGGCACCGCGGCCGGCCAGGATCTCGGCGGTGATGTCGCCGCGGACACCGAAGATCTCGAACTCCGCATCCGCCAGGTCGATGACCTTGCGGACACTGTCGCTGATCACCAGTTCTCCGCCATCATCGCTGTGCTGGATGCCGGCACCCACGATGATCCGGGGAATCGTCAGCCGGCAGAGGAAGGCGTATTCCTTGGAGAAGTCCGTCTCCGGCCGGATGAAGTTCGCGCAGGAGAACACCAGAACGTCGAAATTCGCGTTCACCGCGTCCACCAGCCAGTCCATGCTGCGCTTCCGCAGCACGGTGTGCAGAGAGATGCTGGCGCTGCCATCGGCGGAATAGTCCAGGATCCGGGTCATCGATTCGACGTGGATCAGGTTCCCGGAGTTGCTGCCGGTCATCCGGTGCGCCGGCCACAGCGACCCCACGGTATCCCCCGCCCGGGGGATCATTCCCTGGAAGAACGGCTTGGGTGTCTCGAACACGTGTTGAAGCGCGGGGGGCCTCAGGAACAGGATTCTCTTCGAACGCGTCATGTCCGCTCATGCCTCCGGGCAGCGCGTGTCGTCTCAGGCGGCACGCCGGATCACGCCACGTCGGATGTGTAGTTCTGGATCAGCGCGGCCACCCGCCCGATCACATGCGCATCCGCGGTCTCGGGGCGCTGGTCGAAATCCTCCGGCGGCGCGGGCACGTCACGCGGCGGGAAGGGAGACCGGTCGCTGTCCAGCAGCGTCCGCGCCGCCCAGCGGTTCGCATCGGCGAAGCGGAACCGCAGGGTCTTGCGCGACTTCAGCGACAGGATGCCGGCCCGCGTGGTCTGCAGTTCGTCGCCATGCTTCCCCGCCATCTGCACCAGGCTGACCACGAACGGGTGATGACCCTGCTCCCTGGTGAGGCTCTGGTTCGCGTAGCGCAGGTACTCCAGCGCATCCGGCGGCAGCGACACCTTGTGCAGCACGCTCACGTCCGGGCTCTTCAGCCCCTGCACCTGCCGGACGCCCACCGTCTCCAGGAAATCCTGCAGGACCCCGTTCGGCAGGGTCTGCCGCGAGAAGATGCGCAGCGAAACCTGCCGGGCCCCGAACACTTCCACCCAGGGCTCGAGCACCGTCCGGGTGTCCAGGAAGCCCAGGCGTTCCTCCGCCAGGTAATGGTTGATCGTGCGCGTCTCCCGCGTCCCGAAATCCTTCACGAACTGATTGTAGAAGCTCTCGAGATGGGCGTCGGGGCTGCGCAGGTAGTAGATCACCTGGATGTCGAAGAGCTCGCGCAGCGGTGCGAGCCGCTCGGGCGCGATCAGCAGCCCGAACTCCTCCGAGCTCACGATCGCCGTCGTGGCCGGGCTGCTCTGGATCTCCTCGATCAGCCTGGCCCATTCGCCGATCTCGGTCAGCGGCAGGTCGGCGAACTTCGGGTCGCGCAGCTCCCAGCACAGCCGGAAATGCGCGTCATAGATCTGCCCCGCCCGCGGATATATGATGCCGTGGCTCTTCAGGACATCCTGGTTCTTGACGAGAGATCCCTGAATGAATGTCGTGGCCGTCTTGTGAGATCCGATATGGAGAACAAGTCTCTTTCGCTGCGTCATCTACTTCCCTTTGCCCGCATTCAAGACCATGTGGCTTCTCCACGGGCACTATCTATTTCTGCCTGACCTGCTCGCAACATATTGAAGTGAAGGCTGCACCCATGGCGCATACTGGTAGGCAACCTCGGCCCAATTCTCATCCAGGGGCTTGAGATAACGCTGATCCAGGCCGTTCACAAGCGCACCGATTGCCTCCCCGTATCCGAAAGCATGGTCATGTGAAACGCTTTCCTCACACCACTTCAAAAGCTTGAAAGCAGAGGCAAGAACAAGGCTGCGCAGCACCACGTCCTGGAAATATTCCGAGAACGAGAACAGGTGCAGCGCGTTTGTCGCGGTGGAAATCGCGTCGAACCGTGTCGTCGACGTGCCCGAGGTGATCTGCGGGCGGCCATACCGGCGGAAATAGGTGAAGGTCGGCAGCTCGGTGAGCGCGTAGCTGCGCATGTTCGCCAGCAGGCCGTAATGCAGGATCATGTCCTCGAAGAAGAGCCCCGCCGGGAAGCGCAGCTTGTGCTTCTCCAGGAAGGCGCGCCGCACCATCTTGTTGGCGCATTGCGGCTCCACGCAGGCCAGTTCGCGCAGCGCGGAGATCCACAGCCTGGGCGTGTTGCCCGCGGTCATCGCCGCCATGTCGCCCATCTGGAGCCGGTCGAAATGGCTCTGGTCGTAGAACGGGCCGGTCTCCATCCGGACTTCCTGCAGCACGCCGGGGGAGAAGACCACGTCCACATCCTCCTGTGCCGCGGCCATCATGGTCTCGAAGGCCCAGATCGGGCGGGTGTCATCGGCATCGAGGAAGCACACATAGTCCCCCCGCGCCACGTTGAGCGCCCGGTTGCGCGCCGAGGACAACCCGTCGTTCGCCTGGCGGATGTGCAGGATCCGGTCGTCCTTGAAGCTGTGCAGCGTCTCGCGGGTTTCCTCCGAGGCGCCGTCGTCGACGATGAGGATCTCGAAATCGCCGAAGGTCTGCGACAGCAGCGACTTGATCGAGACACTCGCCAGAGGGCCCTCGTTGAACGCCGTCAGGACGCAGGAAATGCGCGGGCTTTCGGGTTTTGACATGTTCAGCTCGATTTTCTCATGAGTTGCCGCATGCGGATAATGTCCGGGTGATATATTTCCCCGTTGAAATAGGCCCAGAAGGCGCCCGGGCTGATGTGCGCAACCTTCCGGGTCTCTTCCTGGTAGTAATAGGCGAAGTCCGGATGCTGGATGCGGGGCAGGAGATCCTCGATCACGTCCGGGCCGTAGGTTTTCGCGACGCCGACACAGAACCTGGCATTCGCGCGCAGGAAGCTCTCGATCAGGTCCACGCGCAGCACATTGGCAGACCAGGAAATCGAATCCACGATGGATTCCACATAGGGTCGGAAATTCGGCCAGCGTTCCGCGATCGAGCGCTGTATGAGCATCTGGAACATGAACAGCATGTAGAAATGCCGCTCGTCGCCCTGCTTGATGTCCTGCGCCGCATGCTGCCGGTAATGGTACTTGTGCTCGGGCAGCATCAGCACGTCGCGCGCCGCGGTGAGGGTGAACATCTGGAAGATGTAATCGTCATAGGCCCGGACATTCTCCGGGAAATATATCTTCTTCGCGTCCAGGAAGTCCCGCCGGTATACCTTGCGCCAGATGCTGGGCTGGCCCTTGATGATGTCGGAAGACTGCACCCGCAGAAGCTGCTTTCCCTTGAAGTTCTCGCGCGGGTAATCCCTGAAGAACTCTTCCTCGTAGCTCGGGTAATAAGGCTTCTTCAGGCTTTCGTCGTAGAAGTCGAAGCCGCCCTGGGTCAGCTCGCAGCCGGAATAGAGCGCGAGGTCGTAAAGGTCGCCGAAGAAGCCGGGGGTGACGAAGTCATCCGCGTCCACGAAGGCGATATGGGTCGCGTCGGACACCAGCCGGCCGTAGTTGCGCGCCGAGGCGCAGCCGCCATTGGGCTTGCGCTCCACGCGCACGCGCGGATCGTCGCGGAAATGCGCCGCGGCCGCCTCTCCCGAACGGTCGCTCGACCCGTCGTCGACGATGATGACGCGCACGTCGTCCCGGCCCTCGCACAGCAGGCTCTCGGCGCATTCGATGAGATATTCCCCGGCGTTGTAGGCGGCCACGGCCACGTCCACGCCGTGGCGGCGCCCGGAGACGTCGGTCGCGGCATTGTGGTTCAGCGTCCAGTTCGGCGGGGCCCAGATCTGCGCATTCGCGCAAGGGAAGATCCGGTTGCCCGGGATGATCTCCATCGAGGCGGTCCAGAACGACAGGCTGGCGCGGCGCTCCGGGCTCAGCGTGTCGAAAACATCGCCGAACGCCTCGAAGGCCAGCCCGCCCTGCACCAGGACCGCGCCCTGGCCGGTGCGCAGGATATCCGCGATCTCCTCACGCGTCGCGATCTCGACATTGGAGATCCCGTTCGCCTCGACGATGCTCTCGAGAGAGGCGACCAGGTCCTCGTCCGGGGCGTATTTCAGCAGCCGGACCTCCGGCAGCAGGGATTTGGCGGCAAGCGCGAAGATCAACGTGTTGGGCTCGATGTCGATGATCGTCAGCGACTTGCCGGCCTGCGCGATCGGGCGGGACGCCATGAACCGGGCGTAATTTCCCGGGTCGTTGCGCGCCGCGTTCATGAGGTCGCGGCTGGTCTTCTCGCTCAGGTCCTCGGGCAGCCGGATCATCTTGAGGGCGATGTTCACCTCGGACGCGCGCTCGGGGCTCACCTCGACCTCGAAGGTCTCCACCTTGCTGGCCCGGCTGGCCTCCCAGGTGACATGGCTCGCGTCGGGCTTCAGCTCCACGTCCTCCTCGGACACGGTCATCTGGAAGGCATGCACCTTGTCCAGGATGGTCACGGAGGCGATCTGGTCCTTCACCGTCACCTCGAAGCCGGCAAGCTCCTCCATGGGAACCGACAGCGGGAAGACCTCCTCGTCGCCCCAGTTCCACTCCTCCATCGAGTTCAGGCTGTAGGTATTGTCCGCCCGACGGAAAGTGATGTGGAACGGGCGGTCCCCTTCACTGATCCGCAGTTCGAAATAGGCATTCGGCCACAGCCCCTTCTCGAGCTTGTTGGTAAAAGTGGATGTCATTTAATGCTACCGCTCCCATTCATCCATCGGAAATCAATAGTGCAGCCACCCAGGCACATGCTGCCTGGAGAAGGGCTCTGTACTCTCTGCCTCATCTCATTACCTCCTGATGGTGTCCGGAAGTCCCGAACCGGCGCTCCCCAGAAGAACGCTGCGCCTGAAGGTCACGCGAAGTTCAGTCAGTTGCCACCTGCCGCAGTCCGGTGAGCGGGTCGATGTGGAAGGCGGGCGCCGGCGTGCCGGCCGCGGCATGGGCGAGGAAATCCGCGGCGGTGTCCAGCGCCTCGCGGATGGTCACGTCCATGTCGAGATACCGGTAGGTGCCCAGGCGGCCCACGAAGGTCACGCCGCGGGTCTCCCTGGCCAGCTCCACGTACCGGGCCAGCAGCGCCTTCTCCTCGACCATGCGGATCGGGTAATAGGGGATGTCGTCGGGGGTGCAGCTGCGCGAGAACTCGCGGTAGCACACGGTGCCCTCGTGCTCCTCCCAGGGGCTGAAATGCTTGTGCTCGGTGATGCGGGTGAAGGGCACGTCGCGGTCGCCGTAGTTCATCACCGCGCAGCCCTGATAGTCCCCCGTCTCCGAGAAGCGCTCGAAATCGAGCGTGCGGTAGCCCAGCCGGCCGAGCCGGTAGTCGAAATACCCGTCCAGCGGGCCGGAATAGAACACGTGGTCGAACTGCGCCCCCATCTCCGGGGTGAAGGTGGTCTCGAGCATCACGTCCATGCCGGGGTGGTCGAGGATCGCCGCGATCATCGGGGTATATCCGTTCTCGGGCATGCCCTGGAACCGGTGGAAGAAATAGTTGTCGTCGTAGTTGAAGCGCACGGGCAGGCGCTTGAGGATCGAGGCCGGCAGCTCGGTGGGCGAACAGCCCCACTGCTTCTCGGTATATCCCTTGAAGAAGGCGGCGTAGAGGTCCGGGCCCACGAAGCGCAGCGCCTGTTCCTCGAAGGTCTGCGGATCGGTGATCGAGGTGTCGGCCTGTTCCTCGAGGAAGGCACGCGCCTCGGCCGGGCGCATGGTCTTGCCGTAGAACTGGTTGATCGTGTGCAGGTTCACCGGCAGCGAGTAGACCGCGCCCTGGCTGGTGGTCTTCACCTGGTTCTTGAACGGCATGAAGCGGGTGAACCCGTTCACGTAGTCCCACACTTCCCTGTCGTCGGTGTGGAAGATGTGCGGTCCGTAGACATGCACCATCACGTCGGTCTGCGCGTCGCGTTCGGTGTGGCAATTGCCCCCGACATGCGCCCGGCTGTCGATCAGCGTCACCGCATGACCCGCCTCGGCCAGCCTGCGCCCGATAACCGCACCGGACAGGCCGGCTCCCACGAAAAGAATCCGCACTTCATCATCCTCAAACTGAGCATCTGACCTATGGCGGGGCAGAGGCGGCCCGCACCATAAGAGGAGAGTGTTAGTGGAACCCAACGCGAGCTTCCACCCCTGATGGATACACTTCACGCGGGGAAAATGCATCATTCGAGCGTACGCAAGATTGTGTCGCCCTGATGTCCGGGCCTGAAAGCCGGCACGGCCGCTTCCCCCGCCCCGGCGCGGCCCCGGCCCGACGGCATTTTGTGAACCTGCACAGGGTGTTGCGCGGGGCGGCGCGGCGCCTGCGATGCCTGTATCGACATGAGACAGGGTTGTCCGGAGCCCGGCAGGACCCGGGATCCGGCCGGAATCGCCCCCCCGGCGCCGGGCCGGCAGGCCGGAATGCCGGGCCACATGACCGGGCGCGTGGACCGCACGCGGAAGGCAGGGCCGCTCCCTCCTCGCGGCAGTCCTGCCCCACAGCGCCCCGCGCGCTGCAAGAAGCGGCAAGAACAGGACGCCGGACGCGACGCGGAAGAGGCACGGAAGGAAGGAGCAGGACATGGCAGGCAGGCGCTACACGGCCGGGGAGATCGGCGCGAAACTCGCGGAGGCCGCCGGCCTGGTCGCGGCGGGGCTGCCGCACGCCGAGGTCGCCCGGCGCATCGGCGTGAGCCCGCAGACCTATGCGCGCTGGCGCGGCCGGGATGCCCGGCCCGCGCCACGCGCCCCCTCCCTCTGCCCGCCCCCCGTTCCGGCGGCGGACCAGTCCCGCGCGGTGGCGGCCACCCGGCGCGCCTTCCCCGGGCATTTCCCCGATGCCGCGGCGGCGGCGGGCTTCCTGTTCCAGGTGATCCTGCCGCCGTCGCGGCGCTGGGGCTTCATCTCGGTGGGCAAGAACGCCTCCTCCACCACCCTGCGCCTGCTGTTCCGGGCCGAGTTCGGCTGCGACATGACCGTGCAGGCCACGCCCGCGCATGACATCAACCCCGCCGCGGCGCTGCACATGCTCGTCGAGCACGGCGTGTTCACCCGCGCGGCCTGGCAGGGCCTCTCGGCGCCGGACCTGCTCGGCGCCCGGGGCCCGGGCGAGCGGATCTGCGTGGTGCGCGAGCCCTTCGACCGGGCGGTCTCGGGCTTTCGCTACCTGTGCCGCTCGCACCGGGCGCGCAGCCTGTGGTTCGCCCGTGACCGCTTCCGCATGAACGCGGCGCTGGGCTTCGACTGGTCCCGCCACCCGGACACGGCAGAGGGCTTCCGGCTGTTCCTGCGCTACATCGCCTGGCAGGTGGAGACGGAGGGGCGCGACGCGGTCGATGCGCACTGGCGCCCGCAGGCGACCTTCATCAAGCCGGAGGTCTTCCGCCCCACCCTCACCGGACGGATGGAGGACATGGCGGGCTACTGCCGCAGCCTGTCCGAGCGCCTGGGGGGTCCGCCCCCCGACACGGACATCCGGGAAAACCGCCAGCCCGACCCGCAACAGGCGTTGCGTACCGACCGCGAAGCCCGCAGGTTGTGCGAAGCGCTCTATGCCATCGACTACGAGGCCTTCGGCTACTGAAGGCAGGGCCCGGCGCGCGGGCCGCCCGCCCCTCCGTCCCGAATCTGATCCGAGGGGTGCGACAGCCGAAAACCCCTGATTCCCCCCGTTTTTCGTGGATTCCGAAAAGGGCCGATCAAAAAAATCATCAAAAACGGATGATTTTCTTGATCCCGTCACGATACGCCCCTAGTTTGGGGCAGTCGAATAATCCGGCAACTCAGCAACAAGGTTTGCAAAATGGCTGACAAAGACACCACCGAAACCAAAGTTCGCCCGGCCCTCTCTCTCGCCCGTGCCGAATGGTGGGCTGAGACCAAGGAAATGCCGCTGGAAGAGCGTCAGAGCGTCTGGCAGGCCACGCGCGACGAGCGTCTGGTCAAGGCCCGCAAGATGATCCGCCACCTCAAGAAGTCCGGCTTCGATCTGACCCCGGCGCTGGAAACCGCCTGATCGGTTCCGGGCGCGTCGCTGACGCGCCTGAGCCTTCTCCGCGGTCACATGGTTCGTGACCGCGGATGCCCCTTTCCGGACCGGCCTCCCGGCCGGCTCCCCGACCGGTCATCTCCCGGTCGCCCTGCCCGCGGCGCGGGCTCTCCCCATCCTCTCCCTGGCCCCTGACCACCCCGCCCTCCGGGCGCGGCTGCGCGTGGCCCGTTCCGCTCTCTCCCCCCTCCGCCGGGGCCCGAACGCAAGGATCCCGACACACGGGGCGCGCGCCGGGATCCCGGCTCCCCTCCCGGGGACAGGGCGGGAGAGGGGGCCGCTCAGTCGGCCGTCACCGCGGCGCCCAGCGCGCGGCGGGCGGCGCGTTCGCCGCTCAGGAAGGCCGCGTCGGTCCAGATGTAGCCCCAGTTGCCGAAGCGCCCGCAATAGCCGATGCCGATGTCGTCGAGATAGCCGTGCACCGTGTCCAGCGCCGGGCGCCGGTCATGGTCGAAGATCACGTTGGCAAACGGGATCCAGATCGCCGAGCGGTGGATGATCTCCTCCCGGTCCTGCACCAGGCCGCATTTCAGCAGCCCCTCGATGGCAGGCTCGATCCAGTCTTCCGGCGTGCCGGTGAGGGGGCGGTACTTGTCGGAGAAGTAGATCTCCGCCTGGTAGGCCGCGCAGCCCTCCGGCACCGAGGCCCGCGCGAGGCTGCGGCGGTAGCTCACCCGGGCGAAGGGGATGTCCTCGTCGTAGAAGTAGGACCATTGCGCGCGGCTCTCGGCGGGGCGGTTGATGCCGATGTTCACCACCACGGATTGCGAGCAGGCGAGCTTGCCCGCCGCCTCCAGCACGTCCGCCGGCGCGCCGGCGATCAGCGGCACCAGCTTCGGCAGCGGGATGGAGGAGATCAGCTTGCCGTACTCCGCCCCCCGCCCGTTGGCGAAGGAGAGCCGCTTCGCCACCGGGTCGATGCGGGTCACCTCGTGGTCGCAATGGATGTCGGCGCGCCCGTAGAGCCCGCGCACGAAACCCTCGAAGCCGCCTTCGCTGGGGTAGCGGTACTCGTTCACGTAGAACACATCGAGCGGCTCGTGCGCCAGCGCCCCGCGCAGCACCTCCTCGAGGTTGGGCCGGTAGAGCCGCGGGCCCAGCCAGTCCGTGGTCATGTTGGCCGCCTCGGTGGTGTGGTACTTGCGGGTGTAGAGCATCGGGAAGGTGTTGGCGAAGGTGGGGCCGAAGGCCGCCATCAGCCAGTCCTCGTAGTTGCGGATCTCGGGCTCCGGCCCGGTGGAGGCGGCGACGAAATCGCGGATGCAGTCCACCACCAGGTCGATGGGCAGCCCGTGCAGGTTCACCTGGGCGGGATGCTTGATCCAGTGCCCCTGCCAGAAGTTGTTGCAATAGACCTGGCCGGTCTCGAACTTCTGGCCGGTGGAGGCGGCGAAGAGCTCCTTCACCCGGTCGCTCTTGGTGAAGGAGATGTGCACGCCTTCGTCGAAGGTGAAACCGTCGCCGGAGCCGAAGCTGGAGGTGAGCCCGCCGGGGCGCGGGCGCATGTCGTAGAGCTTCGGGCGGATGCCGTGCTCGGAGAGCTGGTTCGCCGCCCCCAGCCCGCCCACGCCGCTGCCCAGGATGGCGAAGCCGCCGTCCTTCGCCCCCCCGTCCACCCCCCTGTTGTCCATGCCCATATCGTCCATGACCGGAACCCTTTCGAAAAATGACTGATGAAAACCCGGGATCCGCGGGGCGTGACGCCTCCCCGCGGCGGTGCGGTGCCGGGGGCCTCAGGCGGCCCCTTCCTCGGCCATGCGCCAGCGCAGGTCCGGCGAGAGCCGCTCCGCCTCGAGATGGCGCTCGAGGGTGAAGAGGCGCACCGCGTCGGAGCGGCGGAAATCGGTGCCGATGTCATGGGCGCGCAGGATGCCGTCGCGCAGCCGGCCCACGCTGTCCTCCAGGCCCAGCCGCGGCTGGTGCTCGGGGGCGAGCCCGCGGAACAGGGCGAAATCCACCCGGTAGGAGCGCTTGTCGGGCGGGGCGTCGCGGTTGATCGACACCTGCGTGCCGGGCACGGCCCGCGCCACCGCCTCGGCCAGTTCGGAGACCTGGTAGTTCCAGCGATCCGAGCCCGCGTTCACCGACAGGCAGCGCCCGCCCTGCGCGGGGGCGCGCCCGCAGGCCCATTCGATGGCCCGCGCCATGTCCGCCACGTCGATGAGCGGGCGCCAGGGCGTGCCGTCGGAGAGCACCTTCACCTCGCCGGTGATGAGGGCTGCGGCGACGAAATCGTTCAGCACCAGGTCGAGGCGCAGGCGCGGCGACATCCCGCAGGCGGTGGCAAAGCGCAGGCAGGTGATGGTCATGTCGGGCGCGTCGAGCGCGTGCAGCCCCTCCTCGGTGCCGATCTTGGAGCGGGCATAGGCGGTGAGCGGGTTGAGCGCGTCGCCCTCCCGACGCGGGCCGCCCTCGGCGAAGCCGTAGACGCTGCAGCTGGAGGCGAAGACGAAATTCCTCACGCCCGCGTCGCGCGCAAGCCGCGCGAGCCGCAGGCTGGCGACCTGGTTGATGTCGATGGTCGGCGCCTCGAAGCGCTTGCCCATCGGGTCGTTGGAGATGGCGGCGAGATGAACCACCGCATCCACCCCCTCCAGCAGGCAGGGGGCGAGGTCGCGCATGTCGCCGAACACCTGGCGCGAGAGCAGCCGCTCGGGGAAGGGGTCGTCGGTGGTCAGGTGCGGCGCGAAGAAGCCGCTGTCATAGCCGATCAGCTCGGCCTCGGGCCACAGCGCCCTGAGATGGGCCACCACGACCGGGCCGACATAGCCCATGTTGCCGGTAATGAGGATGCGCATGAGGGGATCACTTTTCACGAAAATCAACCGGCGCCGAGGCCATCGGCCGGCGTGGTCTGCACCTGGGACGGGCGGTAGCGGAAGCGGGTGACCGAGCGCAGCAGCATGCCCAGCGCGGTCTTCTGGGTGCCGTAGCGGGCACGCACCGAGCTTGCGGCGCGCAGCAGGTGCAGCCCGTTGAGCGTGTTGGTGAGCAGGCTGCCCACCTTCGTGCCCGAGGCGAGCACCCCGCCGTAGACGCGCTTGGCCCCCGGCAGGCCGCGGAAGCTCTCGCGGATCTCGGAGAGGTCGTGGCGCGGGTCCATGCCCAGCGTCTCGAAATGCCGGTAGATGTCGCCGGTGTAGAGGGGGCGGGTGTGCAGCACCGGCACCGCGTCGATCACCGCGGCGCGGAAGGCGGGCTCGGGCATCAGCAGGGTCCAGATGTCGTCCTGGCCCCAGCCGGTGGGCCAGCGCTCCAGGTAGGGCAACAGCACCTTGAAGTAGCTCGCCCGGATCACCGGGGTCATCGGCTCCACGTAATTGGTGTAGCGCAGCCGGAAGCGCGGGCATTGCATCACGATCGGGTAGGAGACGTAGCTCGAGGGCAGCAGCGCGGGCTGGGCGATGTCGAGCCCCTCCTCGGCGCAGAGCGCGAACAGCCGGGTGATGTTGCCCTGGTCGAAGAACAGGTCGTCATCGGGGAACATCACGAACTCGTAGCGGTCCAGCAGCCAGGGCCGTTCGCGGAAGTAGCGGCAGATGCTGTCCCATTTGGTGCCCCGGTCCACGGAGAGCGGCAGGTCGCCCTCCTCGAATCCCGGCGCGTCGGGGTCGTAGGTGGAGAGCTGCAGGTCCCAGTTGCGCTCGGCGGCGGGCTCGCTCAGCCAGTGGCGGTAGAGCGAGTTGCGCCCCACCCGGGCGAAGACCAGGTTGCGCCGCGGCATGTCGGCCCCGCCCCCCACCGCCAGCACCCGGCCGGCCGGATCCGCCGGGGCGGGAGACGTCGCGCCGGCAGGCGCGCTGCGCGGTGTCGCGCCGGCAGGCGCGCTGCGCGGTGTCGCGCCGGCAGGCGCGCTGCGCGGTGTCGCGCCGGCAGGCGCGCTGCTCACCCTCACGCCGGCAGGCGCGCCGCTCACCCGCGCGCCCGCAGGCGTCGCGCGCCCGGGCGCCCCGCCCACGGGCACAGGATTCAGGGCCGCGCCCGTTGGCGCAGGCCCCGGCGCCGCACCCACAGGCGGGCCCGCGGGCCTGCCGCTCAGGGCCATGGCCAGAGGCGTGCCGCTCAGCAGCCTGCCGGCAGGCGCGTCAGCGGGGGACACACCGGCGGGTTCTCCGCCCTGCGGGGCGCTCAGGGGCGCGGGGCCGGGCGTCTCTCCCCGCGGCGGCGGGGCGGCGCGGCGCAGGGTCTCCGCGGCGCCGGCGAGGCCCATGGCCACCGGGCTCAGGCCGGCGCGGGGATGATCCGTGGATGCGGAATCGCGCATAGGAAGGTCCCTCCCTGGGAGCTGTAGGCCGCCTGCTGGGCCACGATTTCATCGGCGAAGTTCCACGACAGGATCAGCAGCGCCTCCGGCTTCGTCTCCAGCAGCGCCTCCACGGGCCGGATCTCCAGCCGCACGCCGGGCATGTACTTGCCCACCTTGTTGGTGTTGCGGTCGACCACGTAGTCGATGGTGCCCTCGGGCAGGCGGGCGAAGTTCAGCAGCGTCGCCCCCTTCGCCGCGGCGCCGTAGGCGGCCACGGTGCGGCCGCGGGCGCGCATCTCGCCCAGCATGGTGCGCAGGTCGGCGCCGATCTTCTCCACCCGCGCGCCGAAGCGGCGGTAGTACTCGAGCCCGCCGATGCCCAGCAGCCGCTCCTCCTCCTGCAGGGCGAGGAGCCGCGCGCTCTTGCCGCGCAGCCGGCTCACCCGCAGGCGCAGCGAGCCGCCGTGGATCGGCAGGCGCGTGACGTCGTTGAGGTGCAGCCCGTGGCGCTCGAACAGGGGCTCCAGCGCGGCGAGCGAGTAGTAGAACACGTGCTCGTGGTAGATCGTGTCGAAGGCGCATTGCTCCACCAGGTCGCGCACGTAGGGGAACTCGAACTCGGCGATGCCGTCGCCGGCCAGCAGCACCGCGAAGCCCTCGACGAAATCGTTGATGTTCTCGACATGCGCCAGCACGTTGTTGGCCAGCATCACCGAGGCGCGCCGCCCCTCGGACACGAGCTGCCCCGCGAGGGCGGCGCCGAAATAGTCCTGGAGCGTCTCCACCCCCACCTTGCGCGCCGCCGCCGCCGGGCCGTCGGCCGGGTCGATCCCCAGCACCGGCACCCCGGCCTCCACGAAGTTGCGCAACAGGTAGCCGTCGTTGGAGGCGATCTCGACCACGAGATCCTCCGCCCCCAGCCGCCGCTCCTCCATCAGCGCCAGCGCATGGGCGCGGCTGTGGGTGAGCAGGGCGGGGATGAAGGAGGAGTAATAGGGATAATCCATCCCGAACAGCACCTGCGGCGGGATGGTCTCGCTCACCTGCAGCAGGCCGCAGCCCTCGCAGATCATCACCTCCAGCGGGAACACCGGCTCGTCATGGGCGAGGTCGGCCTTCTCCAGCAGGGCATTGGCCAGCGGCTGGGCGCCGAGGTCGAGCACCAGGCTGAGGTCCGCCCCGTCGCAGGAGCGGCAGCGGGAGATGCGGCGGGCGCCGCGCAGCCCCGCGTGGTCTTCGGTCATCTGGTCGTCAGGCATGAGGGAAATCCTTCGCACCAAGGGGAGTGTCAGCAATGATCGCGTCCGAAACAGCCACGCGGCCCACCAGCCCGGCCGCCTGCGCCAGCCGGGCGGCGGCCTGCAGGCGCGCGAAGGGCACGCCGGCGCGCTCGGCCATCTCGAGCAGGCTGTGGGCACCGTCGGCGAGGTTGAGGAACCACATCAGGTCCATCTGGCTGGCGGCCGCGGAGGTGGTCTGCCCGGAAATCGCGCGGTAGAGGCCGCGGCGGCCGAGCTGCGGCTCGCCCCGCCCGTCGGTGCGCAGGAAGGTCACGTCGCCGTCGATCACGTCGATCACCGCCTGCGTCGTGGCGAGGGACTGCTCCAGCGCTCCTTGCGTGATGAAATCGCAGTTGTCCTCGCTGGTGTGATACTCGGGGAAGCGCCCGTGCACGCCGCGCATCAGGCAGCCCACCGGCAGGTCGAACCCCGGCGAGCAGTACTGCCGCTCGTCATAGCCGTCCGGGGTGAAGGGCAGCAGCGCATGCGCCGCCTCGCCCCCACCCAGCACATGCGCCACCGCCCGGTCCACCAGCGCCGTGCCCTGGCGGGAGCGCTTGTAATGGAAGGGGCCCGCGTCGCCGAGGCAGGTGAGCACCAGCCCGGCGCGGATCGCCCCCAGCCGGGCCTCGTTCTGCGCAAGCCAGGCGATGGTGCCGATGGTGGCGGGCACGAACAGCAGCCGCAGCCCCAGCCGCCGGCGCTCCCCCCGCTCCTGCGCCGCGCGCGCCGCGATCCCCAGCGCGGTGGCCACCGCGATGCCGGAGAGATTGTCATTGGCAAGCGAGGGGTGGCAGACATGCGCGCTCACCAGCACCTCGCCCGCCTCCTCTCCGGGAAAGAACGCCTCGCCCCAGGTGAGGCTGCCCGGCGCCAGCGTGCTGTCGATCTCCACCCGGTATTCGGCGTCGCGCATGCGCTCCCAGGTCTCGTGGGCCATGCAGAAGCCCCAGTCGCGGGCATAGTAGCCGGTGCGGTAGGGGATGATGCCGGGCCGCTCCGGCAGGGTGTGGACATGGGCCGCCAGCGCCGCGCGCGAAAACACCCCGCTCACCGGCACCGAATAGCCCATCACGTGCAGCGAATGCGCGGCGAAATCCACCAGCACCTCGCCCGAGAGGCTGCGGATGGTGGCGGCGCGGATGCTCCATTCCTCCGGAACATGCCAGTCCAGCACCGGGGTGCCGCTCGCAACCTCATGGATCTCGAGCGGCACATGCCGGGCGACATGGCCCAGCGTCTCGCGCACGCCGGGGCCGGTGATGGACCGCGCGATCGGGTAGAGGGTGCGGCAGAAACCGTGCAGGTCGAAGCGCCCCGCCGCGCCCCCCGTGTCCCCCGCCGCCTCGCGTGCCGTCTCCCGGTCAAGCATGGGCCCGCTCCGCGAGCCAGGGGAAGCGCCCGGCAAGGTCCGGCCAGGCGCGGTCCTTCTCCGACAGCCCGCGCACCGGCAGCGGCCAGGCGAGCCCCAGGGCCGGGTCGTCATGGCGGAACCCGTCATAGAGTTCGGGCACGTAGACCTCGCCCATCAGGTATTCCACCACCGCCTCCTCCGAGAGGAGCTGGAAGCCATGCGCGAAGCCGCCGGGCACGCAGAGCATCTGCGGCCGCGCGCCGTCGAGCACATGGGCAAAGGCCTGCCCCCGGGTGGGCGAGCCCGCGCGCAGATCCACGATCACGTCGTGGATGCGCCCCAGGCTGCAGCGCACCACCTTCGGGTCCGGGCGCGGATCGCGCTGGAAATGCATGCCGCGCAGGGTGCCGGCGCCGCGGGTGAGCGAGACGTTTCCCTGCAGCGGCGTGAAGGCGAAACCGGCGGCGGCGAAGCTCTCCGCGCACCAGGACCGGGCGAAGGAGCCGCGCTCATCGGCATGCAGCACCGGCTCGATCAGCCGGGCATCGCTGTCTCCGACACGAAGGACCCTCATGCCGCCCCCCCTGTCACGGACGCGGCGCCATGCGCGGGGCGGGCGTGGCTTACCAGACCCGCCACGGTGCGTCTCCGGCGTTCCACAGGTCATTCAGCACGGTCTTGTCGCGCAGCGTGTCCATGGGATGCCAGAACCCGTGATGCCGGTAGGCCACCAGCTCGCCCTTCTCGGTGAGCTTGCGCATCGGGTCATGCTCCCAGATCGTGGCATCGCCGTCGATGAGGTCGATCACCTCGGGCTGGAGCACGAAGAAGCCGCCGTTCACCCAGGTGCCGTCGCCGTTCGGCTTCTCGTGGAAGTTCTGCACGGTGGGGTCGTTGCCGGCGAGATACATGGCGCCGAAGCGGCCCGTGGGCTGCACCGCGGTCACCGTGGCCATCTTGCCCTGGGCGGTGTGGAAGGAGAGCAGGTCGGCGATGTCGATGTTCCCCACCCCGTCGCCATAGGTCATCAGGAAGGGTTCGTCATCGTCGAGAAAGCGGCGGATGCGTTTCAGCCGGCCGCCCGTCATCGTGTTGAGCCCCGTGTCGACCAGGGTCACCCGCCAGTCGTCACGGGGCTCGTCGATGTATTGTGCCGTCGAACGGGAAAGATCGAACGTCACACTTGAGTTTCTAATATGGTAGTCCTGAAAATATTTCTTGATCAAAAAGCCTTTATATCCGCAACACACGATGAATTCCTTGGCGCCGAAGCGGGCGAAGATCTTCATGATGTGCCAGATGATCGGCTCGGACCCGATTTCCACGAGCGGCTTGGGAAGGATGGATGTTTCCTCCGAGAGCCTGGTGCCGAGACCGCCTGCAAGAATAACTACCTTCATGACTTTTAATAACCTCGAAAGAGATTTACACGCTCTTCAGGCCCAATATAAAATTTTTTCAAGTATTAAATGTACGCCACAAAAAACATGACGCTTCTTTCATAAGGCCCGTGAATATTCCCTCATCCGGCAGCGCGGCAGGTCATTTTCACTGCAACTTTCGCTGTGCACCGCACAACGGCCTTGCATAATTTGGTACCCGTAGCCTCAAAGTATGTCAACGACAATAATTAATACGCGTTAACATGTTTCGAAGTTGTGGATATCGTTTTTCATTAACCTCCGGTTGATGTATCGAACAGTTTAATTGAAATTATACCAATTACTGATTGCATTCGGGCCGGGTTACACCTCGTGGGTTGCATTTCCGCGGCAGAATTCCGGCAGATCGGCGGTTTTTCGCCTGCTCCGGGCCTGTTTCGCGCATGATTCCGGGTGTGACGTGGTGATTCCCGTTCCGGGGTATGTTGCAGAGTGCTGGAAGACCAATGATTTGCGCGCCGTTTCTCCCTCCTGCCACCCGGGTCTGCCGGCGGACCTGCCCTCCGGACCGTCACGGTCCGGCACGGCCCGGCCGCGCCGCCCGGCCCCTGCACCGGCCCGCAGGCCCCCCGGCCCGCGCCGATCTTGCGCCGCAGCATTCCGGGGGCCGGGCCCGGCTCCGCGCGGCCATCCCGCCCGCTGTTGCACCGGCCGTCCCGACACCCGTTCCGCCCCCTGCCGGCGCGCGCCCCGGGGGCGGGCACCCGCTCCGCCCCCCGCCGGCGGACCTGTGTCCTGCCCGCGCCCGTCCGGGCGCATGCCCTCCCCGCGTCCCGGCGGGCGCATGTCCTTCCCGCGTCCCGGCGGGCGCATGTCCTTCCCGCGTCCCGGCGAGGCCGCCGCCCCGGGGCGCGCCCGGGGGCGGCGGCCCCCGCGGCTGGTCCCCCCGCCTTTTCCCCCGTTTCTTTCCCTGAGGAGTTTGGTTTCATGATTCATCCTGTCATCCTGTGCGGCGGTTCCGGCACGCGTCTCTGGCCCGTGTCGCGCAAGAGCTACCCCAAGCAGTTCAGCCCGCTGATGGGCGAGGAGAGCCTGTTCCAGGCCAGCCTGCGCCGGCTGTCCGGCCCGGGGTTCGGCGCGCCGATCGTGCTCACCAACACCGAATTCCGCTTCATCGCCACCGAGCAGCTCGCCTCGCTGGGCATCTCCGACGGCCAGGTGCTCATCGAGCCGGCCAGCCGCAACACCGCGCCGGCGGTGCTCTGCGCCGCCCTCTCCCTGGAGGCCACGCCCGAGGCGCTGATGCTGGTCGCGCCCTCCGACCACGTGATCGCCGATACCGATGCCTTCCACGCCGCCGTGGCGCTGGGCACGCAGGCCGCGGAGGCCGGGCGGCTGGTCACCTTCGGCATCCGCCCCGACCGGCCGGAGACCGGCTACGGCTATCTCGAGCTCGCCCATCCCGGCCAGTCCGGCGCCCAGCCCCTCGAGCGCTTCGTCGAGAAGCCCTGCGCCGCCGCCGCGGCGGAGATGCTCGCCTCCGGGCGGTTCCTGTGGAATGCCGGCATCTTCCTGTTCCGGGTCTGCGACATCCTGGCCGCCTACGAGGCCCATGCGCCCGCGCTCATCGGCCCCTGCCGCGCCGCCCTTTCCGAGGGCCGCGCCGACCTGGGCTTCTTCCGCCTCGGCGAGGCCGCCTTCGCCGCCTGCCCGGACCTGTCCATCGACTATGCGGTGATGGAGAAGAGCGACGCGCTCTCCGTGGTGCCCTTCGACGGGGGCTGGAACGACCTCGGCTCCTGGGACGCGGTGTGGCGCGAGCTGGGGCCGGATGCCGACGGGCTCACCACCCAGGGCTCGGTCACCGCCATCGACTGCTCCCAGTCCATGCTGCGCTCGGATGACGAGAACATGCATCTCGTCGGCATCGGGCTGAAGAACATCGCCGCCATCGCCATGCGCGACGCGGTGCTGGTGGCCAATCTCGACGAGAGCCAGCGGGTGAAGGAGGTGGTCGCCCGGCTCAGAACCCTCAACGCCCCCCAGGCCGAGGGCTTCCCGCGCTGCCACCGGCCCTGGGGCTGGTACGAGACGCTGAGCCTCGCGCCGCGCTTCCAGGTCAAGCGCATCATGGTCCACCCCGGGGCCAAGCTCTCGCTGCAGAGCCATGTGCACCGCTCGGAGCACTGGATCGTGGTCTCGGGCACCGCGAAGGTGACGGTGGATGGCACGGTGACCCTGCTCAGCGAGAACCAGTCCACCTACATCCCGCTCGGCGCCGTGCACCGGATGGAGAACCCCGGCAAGGTCGACATGCATCTCATCGAGGTCCAGACCGGGGTCTATCTCGGCGAGGATGACATCATCCGCTACGAGGACATCTATGCCCGGACCTGAGGCGCTGCCCGCGCCCTCCCGGCGCGCGGCCGGCCCCGGCCGGGGAGGCGCGGGCAGCAGGGCGGGCAGGGGCGGGCTGCGCGCGCCGCCCCGCGCCTGGGCGGCGCATCTGGCGCCGGGCGGGCTGCTGGGGCTGCTGGTCCTGTGCCTTGCCGGGATCTTCTCGGCCAGCCCGGCGCTCAACCCCGCCCGGCGGGTGACGGGGGCGGACGGCGCCTGGCAGCTCAGCGCGCAGGAGGACCTCTACGACCCCTCCGCCTACCTGTTCCAGAAGGGCTACGGCTTCCTGCTGGCCGGCTCGGAGGCGGAGCTGTTCGGCCCCGCGCCGGCGGACGGGCAGGGCCCGGAGACAGGACAGAATACGGGGCAGAATACGGGACGGGTTCCGGAGCAGGACGCGGCCCTCGATCCCACCTTCGCCGCCCGCCTCGCCCCGCGGATGCCCGACCGGATGCGCGCGGCCGGCCCCCCGGCGGTGGGGGGAAGTGCGGCGGGCGGGGGCGCGGACGGCGCGGAGGACCCGGATGACATCGACCCTGCGGATGCCGACCTGCCCCCCGAGCTGCGCCGGGCCCGGATCCTCGCCGCGCTCGCCGCGGAGATCGCGGCCGAGACCGCCGGGGCAGCCGGGGCGGACCCGCTGGCCCGCAATGCCGACCGGGCGGTGACGCATCTGCGCGCCAGCCTCGCGCTGGCGCCGGGCAATGTCTACGCCTGGAACGCGCTGGCCAATGCCGAGCTGCTGCGCGGGGACGCGCCGGCGGCCTGGACGGCGCTGCGCCGGTCCTGGAGCCTGGCGCCCTACAGCCGGCCGGTGGCCTTCGAGCGGCTGCGCCTCGCCTCGCGGCTCAGCCTGCTGCCGCGGGCCGGGCCGGGCCCCACCCCCGCCGATCTCGACGCCATGACCGCCGACATCGCCGTGGGCCTGCATTTCGACCGCTGGTATTACCGCGCCTGGGTGCAGCCCGGGCTCGCCCCCCTGTTGCAGGGGCTCGACACGCTGTTGCGCGCCGCCCCCGATCCGGCCTCGGATCCCGCCCTCACCCCCTCCGGCTGACCCCGCCCGGGGCCCCGCCCCCGGGGCTCCCCATACCTCTCCGGGCCTCCCCGTGCCCGCGCCGTGTCTCCCCACGCCGCGCCCCGTGCACCCCTGTGCGTCCCCGCGTCTCGCCATGTCTGCCGGGCGCACGGCACGGCGCAGGCCCCTCCTCGGGGAGGGGCACGGGAGGGCCTCCCGGGGAGGCCGCAAGGCGGAGGAGGAGATGGGGGGAAACGGGCGCGGAGGGGCAAGGGAGGCGGGCCCCGGTCCGCAGCGGGAGGCGCGGGACAGGGCACGCGGGGCGGTGCCGGGCGTCCGGGTCCGGCGCGCAACAGCCTGCCGAGCCCCTGCAGCAAAGGGCGAGCCCGGGCCGCACCGAAGCCGGAGGCAGGGGCCCCGGGCACCGCGCAGGCCGGCCCTTCGGCACGAACCGCCCGATGCAGGCCCCCATGACGCAAGTCGGCATGCCCCGGGCGCCTCAGCGCAGACGGGCAGGCCGCACGGGCGACCTGCCGCTGCAGGCGGGAGTATCCTCGCCCCGGGGCCGGGGCGCGGCCTCGGTCAGATCAGGTGGCGGAAACCTTCCGGCCGGTGATACGCTCATACTTGCGCACCAGGCGGTCTTCGCGCAGCACGTCGACGAACTGGAGCTGGCGCTGGAGGTTCTCGAGCCAGAGCGAGGCGCGGGCGATCTTGCGCGCCAGCCTGGCCTGGTAGGCCACCTGGTCGGTATGTGCATAGGCGTCCGACCAGGCATCGATCCGGCGCTGGGCCCTGGCGATCCGGGTCTCGATGGCCGCCTTCAGCGCCACACGAAGCTCGGCACGCGCCTCCGCGCTGTAGGACCGGACCCCATCTCCTGCAGCAGACGCAGGAGATACACTTATTAAGGGAAAAGCAACAAACCCTGCAACCAGAAAACTCATAACGCTAGACTTTGAAATAATTCGGAACATTATAGTAAACCTCCTGAATAACGTGGCCAAATTACCATTCTCATGGCGTGCATGTCAATCGGAGTCCCGGGGCTTCCCGCCTCCCGCGGCGCCGGATCGACGGGAGATCTGCGGGAGGCACGAACACCGCCGCGGCGGTGTTCGCGGGCCGGGTCCGCGCCCGTCCCGGCGCAGGCCCCCCGGCGGCCCGGCCGCCCGCCCCGGGCCCGCACGCCGGAGGAACACGCCAGAGGAAGGGGAGGAGACATCCCGTCGTGACATCCCGCCTGATGCCCCCCGGGGCCCCCACCCTTCGAGGCGCGCCGTGAGGTTCCTGCGCCGCAGGCCCCCTGCCCCGCCCGCCCCGCAGCCCCGCGTGGCCGCCGACCGCCGCATCTACGCGGTCGGCGACGTGCATGGCCGCTCCGACCTGCTCCTCCGCCTGCTCGAGACCATTCTCGCCGACCACACGGCGCGCACGCGGGCCGAGGCGCAGGCCGGCAGCCCCGCGCGCCGGCTGCAGCTCGTGCTGCTGGGCGATTACGTGGACCGCGGCGACCACGCCCGCGAGGTGCTCGACATGCTCGCCACCCTGCGCGCGGACACCCGGGACGACGGGCTGGTGCTGCTGCGCGGCAACCACGAGGCGGCGCTGCTCTCCTTCCTCGGGAACCCGGCGGGCGGCGCGGCCTGGCTCACCTTCGGCGGGCGCCAGACCCTGGGCAGCTACGGCATCACCCTGGGCCTGCACCCGCAGGAGGCCGACCTCGCCACCGCCGCCGAGGCGCTGCACGCGGCCCTCGGCCCCCACCTGGGCCTGCTGCGCGAGACCACGCTGATGCACCGCTCCGGCGACGTGATCTTCGCCCATGCCGGCATCGCCCCGGACCTGCCGCTCTCCGCCCAGCCCGAACAGGCGCTGCTCTGGGGCCGCTCGCGCTTCCTGGAGATGCCGCCGCCCGAGGGGCTCGTGGTGGTGCACGGCCATTACGACGCCCCCGAGCCGGTGACCGGGCCCGGGCGGATCTGCATCGACACCGGGGCCTATTACACCGGCCGGCTCACCGCGCTGCGCCTCGACGCGGAACAGGCGCTCCTGCATGCCGATGCCGGCGGGGCGCGATGACCGGGGGGCGCGGGCGCGCACGGGGGCTGGCGCTGCGGCGCTTCTGGCAGGGGGCGGCGCTGGTCACGCTGGGGCTGGTGTTCTGGCTCAGCCTCACGCCCTCGCCGCCGCAGATCCGCCGCGCGCCGCCGGAGCTGGCCTATGTGGTGCACGTGCTGATGCATTTCGGCATCGGGCTCACGCTGCTGCTGGCCGCGGGGCCGCACCACCGGCGCCGGGCCTTCGCGGCGATGGCGGTGCTGGTCGTCGGGCTGGAGATCGCCCAGACCCGGGTGCCGCACCGCAGCTTTGACCCGGCCGACATGCTCGCCAACGCCCTCGGCGCGCTGGCCGCCGCGCTCCTCGTCCACACGCTCACCCGCCGGGCCCGGCGCTGACCCCGGCCGGGGCCCGGGCGCACGCTCCGGCCCTGCCCCCGCGCGGCCGGCACAGGGTCAGCCCCATCCGCGCCCGGGGCGGCACGCCCGGCGGAGAGACCACCCCGGCGGCCGGCACTCCGGGCAGCCGGCCCGGGGGCGCCCCCCGGAGCCGCCTGCGCTGCGCGCAGATCCCACACAGGCCCCGCGCCCGGCGGACAGACGGCGCACAGCAGACAGACGGCGCGCGGCAAGCGCGCGGCACCAGGCAGGCAAACGGCGCGCGGCGGCCTCACACCCCGGGGCGGTTGCGCCGCAGCGCCGCGGCGGTGGCCCAGAGGATGGCGAGGTCCAGCCAGAGCCCGGCCTCGCGCCGGTAGCGCGCATCCAGGCGCATGCGCTCGCAATAGGGCAGCGCCGAGCCGCCGGAGACCTGCCACAGCCCCGAGATCCCCGGCCGGCAGGCGATATAGGCGGCAAAGCCCGGCGCGGCGGCATAGGCGCGGTCGGCCGGGTAGCCCGGCTCCTCCGGCGCCACCACCGGGCGCGGGCCCACCAGGCTCATCTCGCCGCGCAGCACGTTCAGCAGCTGCGGCAGCTCGTCGAGGCCGAAGCGGCGCAGCAGCCGGCCGATCCGGGTCACCCGCGGATCCTGCGAGAGCTTCTGGTGGCGCGCCCATTCCGCCCGGGCCTGCGGGTCGGCGGCCAGCAGGGCGGCGAGGCGCCGGTCCGCGTCCACCTGCATGGTGCGGAACTTCAGGCAGCCGAAGCGCCGCCCGCCGCGCCCCACCCGCCGCTGCACGTAGAACACCGGCCCGCCGGAACAGGCCAGCGCCAGGCCCGCGACCAGCATCACCGGCGCGCCCAGCGCCAGCCCCGTCAGCGCGCCGGCCAGGTCCATCGCGCGTTTCAGCGGCGCGGTGACCCATGTCGAGGACAGCGCCTCCGCCTCGCCCGGCCAGAACAGCGCCGCACCGCCCGGGGCGAGGAAGGCGCGCGGCGCCTCGGCGAACCCGCCCCTCCCCGCGCCCGGAGGCACACCCGTTCCGGGGGCCGCCGCACGCTGCGCGACAGCGGCCGCCGCCACCGGCCGGTCCGGCAGCGCGGGCCCGGCGCAGCGGGCCGCCTGCGCCGGGTGATCAAACCGTTCCGCCGGCGGCCACGGCTCCCCGCGGAGCAGGGCCGGCTCCGCAGCCTCCCGCAAGGGCGCTGCCGCCTGTGCCGGACCTCCCGGAGACAGTGCCGCCTGCGCCGGGTCCCACGACGCCAGTGCCGGCGGGGCCGGACTCCTCGAGAATGGCGAGAGGTCTGCCGGCTGCGCCGATCCTTCGGAAGACAGCGCCCGCTGCACCGGGCCCCACAAGGATATTGCCGGCTGCGCCGCACTCCTCAAAGACTCTGCCGGCTGCGCCTGATGCCTCAAAAGCCCTGCCGGCTGCGCCGGACTCCTCAAGAGCTCTGCCGGCGGGGCCGCCTCCGCCGGCAGCAGCCGCGCCCGCGTCCGCCCCATGAGCGCCAGCGGCACGAACAGCGCCCAGGACAAAGCCGCCGCCAGGCCCTCGGCCCCCGACGCCCAGAGCAGCAGCAGGCTCCACAGCCCCAGCAGCCCGGCCATGCCGGTGATCCCGCGCAGTTCCTCCGGCAGCCCCAGGCCGGAGCGGTACAGCCCCGCCAGCCGCGCCAGCACCGGCACGCAGATCAGCAGCGCCCCCGCGGCGCCCGAGCCCCCCGCCAGCCCGCAGAGCAGCGCCGGAAGCGCCCCCGCGGCGAGATCGGTGAGCATCACTCCCCGCGCCCGGCGTGTCTCCTGCCGCGGAGCGGGGCCGGAGGCGAGACCGCGCAGGCCGGACCCGTCGAGGTCGTGACATCCGAAGCCGGGATCGCGCATCCTCATCCTCCTCGTCCCGCCGGGCACGCCTCCCATGCGGGCCACCCGGAGAGCCGCAACTAAGGACAGATCAAGGTAAACAGAGTGCTAATCCGGCCGCCCGGGGATATCCGGACGCGGGCAGGGCAGCCCGTGACAGGGGCCCGTGACAGGCGCGGGCAGGAGGCCCCGCCGCGGGGCGCGGCGGCTGGCCCGGCCGCCCCGGACAGAAGAACCGGCAGGGGCGATCGGGCCCCGCGCCCGGTTCACAGGGTCAGGCCGCGCCCCCGGCTCCCGCGCGCGGCCACACACGCGGCCACACACGGGGGGGCAGGCCGGGCATGACCCCGCCCCGCCCCCCGCGTGCGCCCGGCGCCGGCGCCCCGGGCCAGCCCCTGAAGCCGGCCCCTGAAACCGGCCCGGGGGCGCCCTTCGGGCCGCGCATCGGGCCAGCCGGCAGAACCAGCCTCGGGCCGCGCCCCTCAGGCCCGCCGGCAGACCCTGTCGGCAGACCCTGCCGACACGGAACCGGCCCCGGGCCCGGCCTTCAGGCCAGCCGGCGGTGCAGCGCCCCGGTGGCGCTGTTCACATAGGCCTCGCCCACCGCGATCACGCCCGCGGCGGCGGCGGCGGCGTCATCGGCGTAGCTGGGCAGCGAGGAGAGGTCGAGCCGCAGCGCCGCCCCCACCCGGTCAAGCTTCAGCCCGCCGTCGGCATGGGCATAGATGCGCGTGGCGCCGCCCTCGTTCTCGGTGGTGGTGCCGGCGAAGGAGATGCAGTTCTGCACCCCGCGCGCGGAGATGTGGATGGCCGCGCTCTGGTCGACCACCCCGCTCGTGGGCAGCGGCGAGACATAGATGCCCCAGGCGTGGTTGCACGAGCCGGTGCCCAGCGTCACGTCCTCGGTCTTGAGCGCCATCACGTGGTTCACATGGCCCGAGGAGGTGATCTCGGCCTGCGCGCGCACCCCGTAGAGCGAGCCGAAGGCGCCGCCCTGCCCGGTGCCGGTGTAGCGCGCCCGGCCCCAGACGCCCATCAGCGTGTTCATCAGGCCGGTGTTGGTGGCCTCGCCGATGGCGCGCATCGCCCAGACATCGCCGCCGCCCTGCTGGGTGGAATTGTAGCGCGCCGTCACGTCCATGCCGCCGTACTGGCCGGAGCCGGCGGCGGAGGGGATGGCATTCATGAAGACCTGGCTGCACAGGTTCAGCCCGCTGGCCACGGAGGGGTTCTGCTGGATGTGCAGCGCGTAGGCGGGCGTGTCCGTGCCCAGGCCCAGGTTGCGGGTCTTCGACCAGAACTGGGTGCTGGAATAGGTGAACCCGAGCTGGGCGGAGACCGCCGGCCCGAGGACGGTGGCGAGTTCATCGGCCACATCGGCAACTTCGACCATGTCGTTACTCCGTAAGGGTGATCAGGACGCCCTGATGGGTGAGCGGCTCCCCGTCGAGCCGCAGCGCGGTCTGCGGCACCGGGTCGGGCCAGACCAGCCAGGCCCCGTTGAGCCCGAGCGGCTGGCCGTTCAGGCGCAGCACGTCGACGGGCAGCGAAACCTGCCCGCCGAACAGCCGTGGCGGCGCCGCGGCGGTCAGCGAGAAGCCGAGGGCGATCATCATGCGCGCGCCCTCCCGCCGCGGCCGCGGAGCCCGGGCAGGCCCCCGGCAGCCGGAGGCGACAGGCGCAATGGACGTGGCAAGGAAACTGGTTCTGACAATGTCTGGGCCCCGGGCTGCACTGAAAACGGGCTTCAAGCGAATACATTTCAAATACCAGCAATTCTTTATTAAAAGGTTGATGAAATCTGTGGGGGTGGAAAACACCACCATGGGGAGATCCTTGCACATGTCCGGCCAGCCGCTTTCCGCCCCCTCCGCCCCGGGGCAGGCGCCCCTGCAGGTGCTGGTGGTCACGCCGCTGGGGCGCGGCGGCATGGGCGGCATCGACCGGATGATGGACACGCTGGCCGAGGCGCATGCCGCCCGCCCGGCGCCCGGCGTCCGGCTGCGCTTCGCGGTGTCGCGCGGGCAGGGGCCGCTGGCGCTGGCGCCGCTCCACCTCGCCCTGTGCCTCGCGCGGATGCTGGCGCTGCGCCTCGCCGGGCGGGTGGACCTCGTGCACGTGAACCTCTCGGGCGGCGGCTCGATCGCGCGCAAGCGCGTGGTCTGCGGCCTGGCCCGCGCCCTCGGGCTGCCCTGCGTGATCCACCTGCACGGCTCGCGCTTCCGGCAGGACTGGGCGGCCGCGCCGCCGCGCCGGGCCGCCGCCATCACGCGGATGTTCGAGAGCGCGGCCGCGGTGCTGGTGCTCGGCCGGGCCTGGGAGGCGCACCTGCGCGCCCGCGCCCCGCGCGCCCGCCTGCACATCCTGCCCAATGCCACGCCCGCACCCGCGCGTCGTGCCCCGCCCGCCGCCCCGCCGGTGCAGCTGCTGTTCCTCGGGCGGCTGGGCGCGCGCAAGGGCGTGTGGGACCTCATCGACGCCCTCGCCCGCCTGCCCCCCGGCCCGGACTGGAGGGCGGTGCTCGCCGGGGACGGCGCCGTGGCCGAGGCCCGCGCCCGCGCGCGCGGCGCGGACCTCGGCGCGCGGGTGTCGCTGCCCGGATGGGTCGGCCCGCGGGAGGTGGCGGCGCTGCTCGCGCAGTCCCATGTCCTCGTGCTGCCCTCGCATGACGAGAACCTGCCGATGTCGGTGATCGAGGCGATGGCGGCCGGGCGGGCGGTGCTCGCCACCCCGGTCGGCGCGGTGGAAGACATCGTCCGCCACGACGAGACCGGGCTGCTCGTGCCCCCCGCCTGCCCCGAGGCCCTCGCCGCCGCCCTCGCCCGGCTGATCGCCGACCCGGCCCTGCGCGACCGGCTCGGCACCGCCGCCCGGGCCTTCCACGCCGCGCATCTGGACATCGACCGCCACCTCGCCCGCCTCGCCCGCCTCTGGCACCAGGCCGCCCGGCGCCCCCTTCCCACAGACGCGCCCTCCCCCCCCACGGAGGCTTCCCCTTCCCCGGCAGGCGCGCCCTCCTCCCCCGCAGGTGCTTCCCCGTCCCCGGCAGGCGCTCCCGGCCCTCTCGCCGCTCCCGGCCCTTCCGCGCCTCCCGGACCGGCCGCCCTCTCAGGCGCCCTCGTGTCTCCCGAGCCTCTCCGGCCTGCCGTCCCCGCCCCGGGGGGAGGCCGGGCCTCCGCCGCCCCCTCCCGGCCGGATCCCGGGAGACGGCCGGCACCGGTCACCGCCCCGACGGTCCTCCCCCCGGCGCCCGCCCTGCCTGCCCATGTCCTGCCTGCCCATGTCCCGCCGTCCCGGGCCATGCCCTCCCCCATCCCACCTGCGCCCATCCCACCTGCGCCCGTTCCGCCTGTGCCCGTTCCGCCTGAACTCGCCCCGCCTGAGCTCGTCGTCCCGTCTGGCCCCGCCGCACCGGTGCTCAGCCCGGCATGTCCCGTCTCGGGCCTTCCTGTCTCAGCTCCTTCCGTCTCAGCCCCCACCATCTCGGGGCCCTCCGTCTCGGGGCCTCGGACCCTGCCGGCACCCGCCCCGCAGGCCCCCGGCCGGGCCGCCGCCCTTCCGCCGCCGCCCGGCCCTCCGCCCATCACGGACCCCGCCGGGGCGGGGCCGGCGCCGGGTGGCTTCGCCACTCCGCATGTTTCGCGCGCGAAACGTTTTGCGCGGCCGCGGCCCCGGAAGGCGGATGCTTCGTCGGGCAGCCCCGCATGAGGCCGGGCTGGATGCTGCGCCGGCTGGCCGCGATGTCGCCCGCCGAGGTTCTGCACCGGCTGCGCGAGGCCGGGCTGCGCCGCGGCGCCCGGCGGCTCGAGGGCTGGGAGCGGCATCGCGGCCCCGCCCTGCCGGTTCCCTGCGCCCCCGCGCTCGCCGCGCTTCCCGCCGCGGCGCCGCCCGCCCTTGCCGCCGCCATCGCCAGCGCCGCGCAGGCCACGCTCACCCGGCCCTTCGAGGCGCTGGGGCGGCGCTGGCCGGACACGGGTCCGAAGACGGAGACGGGAACGGAGACGGACACGGACACGGACACGGACACGGACACGGACACGGACACGGAGGCGGAGGCGGAGGCGGAGGCGGAGGCGGAGGCGGAGGCGGAGGCGGAGGCGGAGGCGGGCGCGGGAGCAAGCCCGTTTCCCGCCGGGCTCTGGTCGCTGGACCCGGTCTCGGGCCGGCACTGGCCGCAGGACTGGTGCTTTGCCATCGACCACCGCCATGCCCCCGGGTTCGGCGACGTGAAATACGTCTGGGAGGTGAACCGGCTGCAGATGCTGCCCGGCCTCGCCGCGCATCACGCGCGCAGCGGCGCGCCGGAGGCGCTGGCCGGGCTCGAGGCGGCGCTGGAGAGCTGGCACGCCGCCAACCCGCCCTGGCGCGGCCTCGCCTGGTCCTCGGGCATCGAACTGGGGCTGCGGGTGATCTCGCTCGGGCTGGTGGCGCTGTGGAGCGGCGCCGCCCTCTCGCCGCGCAGCAGCGCCTGCCTGCGCGAGATCCTCTCCGCCCACCTGTTCTGGCTGGAGCGCTTCCCCTCGCGGTTTTCCTCGGCCAACAACCACCGGGTGGCCGAGACCGCCGGGCTGGTCACCCTCGGCACGCTCTGGCCGGCGCTGCCCGGCGCGGCGCAGGCCGCCACGCGCGCCCATGCCGAGCTGTGCACCGAGCTGATGCGCCAGATCCTGCCCGACGGCACCCCGGCCGAGCAATCGCCCAGCTACGGCGCCTTCACCGTGGAACTGGGGCTCTTCGTCCACCGGCTGCGGCCCCTGCCCGGCCCGGTGCGCGCCCGGCTGGACGCCTTCGCCCGGTTCATCGCCGCCGCCGACCTGCCGCTGCCGGCGCTGGGCGACGATGACGAGGGCCGGGTGATCACCCTCGGCGTGCCCGAGCCCGGCCCGGAGCACGCTGCCGCCGTCGCCGCCTGCGCCGCCCTCCTCGCCCCGGGCGATGCCCTCTCCGCAGACCGGAACCCGCCGCCCGCGCCTGCCCCCGCGCTCCCCGCCGCCATGCGCGCTGCGTGCAGCGCCAGGTCCGCAGGGAGGGGCGCATCGCACGTGCCTGATCCCGGACGTCCCGCCGATGCCCCGCGCGCCGCCCTCCTCGCCCCGGGCGATGCCCTCTCCGCAGACCGGAACCCGCCGCCCGCGCCTGCCCCCGCGTTCCCCGCCGCCACGCACGCCGCGTGCAGCGCCCGGTCCGCAGGGCGGGGCGCATCGCACGTGCCTGATCCCGGACGTCCCGCCGGGACCGGCAACTGCGGCCCCCGGCCCGGGGGCCGGGAGGCGGGGTCGCGCCGGGCTGGCCGGGGGGCTGCGGCGGGCGCGCAGGAGGCCACGCCGGGCGCAGCGGGTGCCTTCCGCGCCTTGCTGCTGGGCGGCCCGGGGCGGACCCTGCCGGCGCCCGTCCCGGGCCTGCGCGTCTTCCCGGACGGCGGGCTGAGCCTGCTGCGCCACGGGCGCATCGGCCTGAGCTTCGACCACGGGCCGCTGGGCTATCTCTCCATCGCCGCGCATGGCCATGCGGATGCCCTGTCGCTCACCCTGTCAGTGGATGGCGCGGCGGTGATCGTCGACCCCGGCACCTGGCTCTACCATTCCGGCGGCGCCTGGCGGGACTGGCTGCGCGGCACGCCGGCGCACAACACGCTGTCGATCGCCGGCGGCAACCAGAGCCGCATCGCCGGTCCGTTCAACTGGGGCGCCCGGGCCCGCAGCCGGCTGGTGTTTCACCGCGCCGACCCGCCGGAGCTGATCGGTGAGACCGACGCCTGGATGCGCCGCCACGGCTGCCTGCACCGCCGCCGGATCAGGGTGACGCGGAGCGGGCTGGAGATCCGCGACAGCCTGCCGGGCGCGCGCGCCGGCCTCGCCGTGTCGCTCACCTTCCAGCTCGCCCCCGACTGCCGGGTGACCCTCGGCCCCGACGCCGCCGCCCCCTCCGCCCGGGTGTGGCGCGCGGGCAGCGCCCTGTGCGACATCGCCTTCGCCCCCGGGGCGCTGCGGGCCCCCTGCGGCGCGGAAGGCCCCGGGGGCGGCTGGGTCTCGCCGCGCTTCGGCCAGCTCGCCCCGGCGCCGCGGCTGGTCTGGACCGGCGTCTCCGGCGCCGATGTCCACACCCGCCTGAGCCTGTGCTGATCCCGGGGGGGGCCGCGAGCGGCGACACGGGACACGGGACACGGGACACGGGACACGGGACACGGGACACGGGACACGGGACACGGGACACGGGACACGGGACACGCCGGATGCGCATGGCCCCGCCGGGCGCGCAAGCCCTCCCGAGACCATCGCCCTGCCCGCCCCCCACGGCCCCGCCGAAACGGCCCGGAGCCGCCGGAAGCCCGGCCCTCATGTGCCGGTCATAATACATCAAAATTGCGGCATTTAACCGGAGAACACCTGTTTTATAACGGATTTACCGCTGAGGGGATGCGCCCCTCCCGGAGAAGGGGCAAGCCCCTCCGCCTCGACGGGCGCGTCGGAACCTACGGTCCCTCCGGTCCGGGAGGGACCGGCCGCGCCCTGCGGCCAGCGCCGAGCGGGGGCTCGATGCCCCCCGAGGCGCTTGCCTCCCCGTGCACCGCCACCGCCCTGCCCCCGGCCTGTTTCGCGCGCGAAACATCCGGCCCCGGCTGGTGGCGATACCTGGCCGGGTCGATGTCACGGCGCCGGATCGTGGCCGGCTGCCCGGCCACCAGCGTGCGGGGCGGGACATCGTCGCGCACCACGGCGTTGGCCGCGACGACCGCCCCTGCCCCCACCTCGACAGGTCCGAGCAGCTTCGCCCCGGCCAGCACCACCGCACCGGCCCCCAGGCGCGGGGCGCCCGGGCCCCGCCCGTTGCCGCCCAGCACCACATGGACGCCGATCTCGCAGCCCGGCCCCACCTCGGCGGCGCCGTTGATCACCAGGCCGAGGCCGGAATGGTGCAGGAACACCCCCGGCCCGACCCGGGCCCGCCCCGGCAGGGCGGCACCGAACACGAAGCGGACCAGCCCGTCCAGGACACGCGAGAGCCGGTGCAGCCCGTGGCGGTGGCAGGCATGGGACAGGCGGTGCAGCCGCAGGATCGCCTGCATCACACGCGCCCCCCTTCGGGGCCGTGCAGCCGGGCGCCGCCCGGCCGGCCGAACGGCCCGGGCCAGGGCCCGCCGGCGGCGACCAGCATCACCGTGAGCCCGAGGCCGCGCAGCGCGGTGGCCGCCAGGACACCGAGGGCCACGGCCGTCGCCAGCCCCGCCCCCGCGCCGAGCGCGGCCAGGGTGGCGCAGGGCAGGCTCGCCGCCGCCGCGAGCGTGAGGCCCAGCACGCGCCGGGCCGCCCCGCGCGCCGGGCGCGCATGCAGGATCACCAGCGCGCAGAGCCCCGTCGCCCCGTCCAGCGCCGCCGCCCCGAGCAGGATCAGCGCCGGGGAGAGCGCGGCGGCGAACCCCGGGCCCAGCACCGCCACCACGCCCCCCTGCCCCGCCAGCGCCAGCAGCCCCAGCAGGCCCAGCGCCGGGGCCATCGCCATCCGGCAGCCCAGCGTGAGGGCGGCCTGCAGCGCCTCGGCATCGCCCCGCGCGCCCAGCGCCGAGACCCGCGGCGCCAGCACCAGCCCCGCCGCCCAGCCCGCCAGCCCGGGCAGAAGCGCAAGGCGCAGGCCCGCGTCGAGCCAGGCGACCTCGGCCATCCCGCCGGACCCGGCCGCCGACAGCGCCCCACCGGCCGCGAGCCCCGCGGCCAGCCAGAGCGCGGAACGGTTGAGCAGCAGCGTCGCCCCCTGCACGGCCCAGAGGCCCAGCGCCTCGCGCCAGCGCCGCAGGCCGGGCAGGCGGAGGCGCAGCAGCGCCGGGCCCGGCCGCGCACGCCCGATCGGGCCCGGCCCTGACGGGTGCTGCCCCCGCGCGCCCTGAACGGCCGGGCGGGCCACGGAGCTCGCGCCCGGCGCCGCGGGCTCTTGCCCGGCCTCCCCCGGGCCCCGCGACCCCAGGTGGTGCGCCGCTGCGCCCTGCCCGGCCTTTTCCTGCTCCGTCAGCTCCCGCCCCGGAAATTCCCGCTCCATCACGGCCTGCTCCGTCACGGCCTGCTCCGCCACGGACTGCCCCGTCACCGCCTGCCCGATCCCGGACTGCACGATCCCGGACTGCACGATCCCGGACTGCACGGTCAGATCCTGCCCGATCCGGTCCTTCAGGGCCCGGTCCGGCACGGCTGCGCCCTGAACGGCCGGGCCGGGCACGGGGCGCGGGGCCGGGCGGTGGGCGGCCGGACAGGGTCCTGACGCGCCGGACAGCGGCGGGGCGGCGACACCCGGGCCGCGCAGGAGCGCGCCTTGCGCAGGCCTGTCCGGCACGGCCGCGGCGAGGGGAGACGGATGGGGGGAAGACACGGCGAGGGGCGGTGCCTGCCGCGAAACGGGGGGCAGGTCCGGCCAGCCGGCGGGGGCCGGGCGCAGGCGGAGCAGGGCCCCCGGGCGGGCGCCCGAGAGCCAGATCCCCTGCAGCATCAGCCCCGGCAGGGCGGCGGCCAGCAGCACCGCCAGCCCGGAGGCCCGGTCCAGCGTGCCGGCCGCGGCCAGCCCGGCGATGCCCGCGAGGGCCAGCCCCGGGCCCAGCCCGCCTTCGGGAAACACCGCCCGGAAGACATGGCCGCGGGCCCGTTGCAGCCCGGCCGCAGCACCGCCCAGCCCGCCCAGCCCGGCGAGCAGCAGCGCCGGTGCGCCCCCCCAGACCGGGGCCAGCGCCAACCCGGCCAGGCAGCAGGCCAGCCCGGCCAGGCAGCCTCCTCCCAGCAGCGCCGCCTCGAGACGCTGCGCCGCGGCCAGCCGCCCGCGCGCGCGCAGCCGCGGCAGGTGGCGCAGCGCCAGCTGGTCGAAGCCGAGCGGGCCGAGATAGCGCCCCAGCGTGCCCGCGGCCATCGCCAGCGAGAGGTCCGCCACCTCCACCGCCGGCAGGCTGCGGGCGAGGATCACGAAGACCAGCGCGAGGCAGGCCACCCCGGCCAGGCGCAGCCCCAGCGCGCCGGCCGCCGCCCCCAGGAAGCCCCCCTCCGCCCGGCGCGCGCGCAGCAACCCCGCCGCGCTCATGCCGGAGCCTCCGCGCCGCGGCGCCGGCCCCGGCGCGGCGCCCGGGCCGCAGCCCGCACGGGGCGCCCGACCGGGGCGTCCGGAGCGTCCGGTGTGGGGGTGGGGGGTGTGCTTGCCACGCCCGTTGTGGCCGCTGCACCCGTCGTGGCCGCTGCGCCCGTCGTGCTCGCTGCGCCCGTCGTACCTGCCCTGCTCACGGCACCTGTCATGCTCGCCTCATCTGTCATGCCCGCTGCCCCCACCCTGGCCACCGCGGCAGCCATGGCTGCCGCGGCCGTTGCATCCGCACCCGCTGGACCCACCATGGCTGCCGCGGCCGCTACGCCCGCCGTGGCTACGGTACCCGCCGCGGCCGCCGTGGCGGACATGGCCGGCGGGCCAGATGCGCCAGCCGTGGCTGACGGGTGGTCAGCAGTTGCAAGGTCGGCTGTGGCCGTGGCGACAGCCGTACCGGAGGCACTCGCCGTGGCCGTCGCAATCGCCGTGCCCGTGGTGTCCGCCAGCCCCGGCACGGCGGGCGCACCAGCCATGGCCGCAGCACCGGTCGCGCCTGTCGCACCCATGGTTCCGGCCGCGCCTGTCGCCCCCGTGGCACCGGCCCCGCCTGTCGCCCCCGCGGCACCGGCCGCGCCTGTCACCCCCGCGGCACCGGCTGCGCCTGTCGCCCCCGCGGCACCGGCCGCGCCTGTCACCCCCGCGGCACCGGCTGCGCCTGTCGCCCCCGTGGCGCCGGACAGACCTGTCGCCCCCATACCGCCGGCCGGGCCCGGCCCCAGCGGTCCGGCGACCATGGCGGCCAGGCCCGGGAGGGCGGACCCGGCCCGGCGGGAACGGCGCGAGCGCCCCTCCCGCGCCGCCTGCCGGGCCCCGGCATCCGCGGCCATCGCCCCGGCAAAGCCGATGGCGAAGAGGAACCCCGCCAGCGGCCGGGCCAGCAGCCCGTTCGACACCGCCCCCATCACCAGCACCGCCAGCAGCACCGCCGCGGCGCGCGGCCCCGCCCCGCGCAGCGCCAGCGCGAAGAGCGCGCAGAACCCGGTCAGCCCCAGCAGCCCATGCTCGATGACCATGCCGAGGATGTCGTTGTGGGAGTTCTTCTCCTCCCACCACCACACCGCGCTGCTGTGCAGGTCGGAGCCGGCGCCGCTGCCGGTCAGCAGCACCGGCCAGGGCCGGGCCGCGAGCATGTCCAGCCGCTCGCCCCAGACCGCGATCCGCCCGGAGCTGAGCGCCGCGAGGTCGATCTCCCCGGCCAGCGCCACCGCCAGCGCATAGGCCGCCGCCGCCGCCAGCAGCGCGAGGACCATCCGGCTCGCGGCGGTGAAGCGCGCCCAGCACAGCACCCCGAGCCACACCAGGCAGCCCAGCTGCACCGTGCGCACCCGGTAGAGCACGATCAGCGCCAGACAGAGCGCGACCAGCGGCCAGATCCGGCGCAGGCTGCCGCTGCCGTGCACGAGGCAGACCAGCACCCCGAAGATCACGTAGGCCGAGAGGTGGATGCCCTGGCTGTCAAGGAACGGCGCCGGGCGCGCGATGCCGCCGACCACCATCGCCGGGCGGGCCAGCGCCATGGCGAGCGCCAGGGCCAGCACCGCCACCAGCCCGGCGCGCAGCAGCCCCGGCAGCGGGGCGGGCGGCGGGGCGCGCCGCCGGGCCCGGCCGGTCTCCCGCGCCGGGGCGCGCCGGCGCACCAGGCCGGGGGCGGCGATGAACCACAGCGGCAGCGAGGCCTGCTGCAGCAGGGCCGGCATGTCCTCCGGCAGGCCCGAAACGGCGAGCCCGGCCAGCGCGCTGGCCAGGAGGCACAGCAGCAGCAGCACCGGCCCGCCGGTGCCCTGCGCCCCCAGCCGCAGCCGCAGCAGCGCCGCGAGCAGCACCAGCCCCAGCCCGGCCCCGGCCAGCCCCAGCCGCAGCGGCGGCGGCAGGATCTCGAAGCCCAGCACCTGCACCATCTGGCACAGCACCGCCGCCCCGGTGACCCCGGCCTGCCACCGCCCGGCCCGCCGCCGCAGCCGCCGGCGCACCCGGAGCATGGCCGCCGTCACCCCCGATGCCATCGGCCGCAGGATGCGCAGGCGTTTCGCCGCGGGCGCCGCGGGCGCCGCGACCATCGCCCCGCGCGGCAGGAGCGCGCGCCCGAACTCGCCGGCCTGCGCCGGAGCCCGGCCCCGGCCCGCCGCGCGGCGGAGGCCCGGAGGCCCCGCCTCCCCGCTTCCCCCGGGAAAGGCCACGACCCCATGCCCCGTCCCCGGGACACCGGCCTCCGCCCGGCCCGCGGGGCGGCCCGCTGCGGCGCCGGGCGACACGGTTTCCCCTGCGCCACAGGTCGGCCCGGGCCCCCCTGCGGGGAGGGTGGGCTCGATATCCTCTGCGGTGGGAGGCCGTTCCGCGCGCCCTGTGGTGACGGGCGGAGCCGTGCCCCCTGCGGAGAGGAGCCGTTCCATGTCACCTGCGGTGACGGGCGGGGTCACGTCACCCGCGGTGACGGGCAGGACACCGTCGCCTGCGGCACCGGGCGGGGTCATGTGTCCCGCAGCGCCGGACCGCTCGATGTCACCCGGCGCGGCAGGAGGAGCACCGTCGCGACCCGCGACGGGCCGAACACTGTCGCGGCCCGCGACGGGCGGAACACTGTCGTGGGGCACGACGGCTGGCACGGCGTCGCCTGCCGTACCGGGCAGACCACTGCCACCCGGCGGGACGGGGGAAGCACTGTCGCGCCGGGCGACGGAGGCCTTCATGCCACGCCGGGCGACGGGAGAGTCCATGTCGCGCGGCGCGGGGGAGACATTCACGCCGCGGGGCGCGGCGGAGACTTTCATGTCGCCCGGCGCGACAGGGGATTTCATGTCGCCCGGCGCGACGGGGGATTTCACGTCGCGGGGCGCGACGGGGGGGGTCACGTCGCGGGGCGCGACGGGGCTGTCGCCGGAGGCGACCGGGCGCGTCGTCCCCGCATCGGGAGAGCCGGGCGCCGGGGCTGCGCCGGGATCGGGACGCCCGGCACCGGGGGCCGGCACCGGGCTCTGTGTCAGGCTTTGTGCCGGGCGCGGCGCGGGGGCCTCCCGTGACGCGCCGCCGGAAGGCCGCGCCGGGGCAGGGCGCCGGGGGGGCGTCCGGGCGCCGGCGGGGCTGCGCCGGGGCCCGGACGCCTCGGAGGGCGCGGGCCCGGAGGCGGGACGGAAGGCTGCCTGCGCTTCGGCGAACCCCGGGGCGGGCCGCGCGGCCGGGGGCAGCGGGAAGGCGGCAGGGGGGAGGTCCTCCGGCCCCGGCGCAAGCGGGGCGCGCGGGGCCGTCCCGTCCGGCGCCCGCCCGCCCAGCGCCGGGCACTCCAGCGGGCAGGACAGCACCGGCCCCTCCGGGCCGATGCGCGGCGGCGAGGGGCAAACCACCCCGGCCACCGCGGCGGCCGACACCGTGCCCGGCAGCAGCGCCGGCAGCAGGCACCCTCCCCCGACCTGCGCCGCCCCCGCTCCGGCCGGGGCCGCCCCGCCCTCCGCAGCCGCCCGCCGGGCGCCCGCCTCCGCCCCGGCCGCGGCGGAAGCGGAGGCCGGTGTCGCCAGGCGCGCCCGGTCGACAGCCGGGGCCGCCCCGGACCGTGGAACCCTCGCTGAAGGGGGAGCGGTGGCGGTGGCGGGAGCGGTAGCCGGCACGGACGGTGGTATGGACACCGGCCCGGCGGCAGACGCAGCGCCGGGGGGGGAAACGGCGGCGTCGGGCCCGGGGGGGAGCGTGGAAGCCGGCGCCGGTGCGGAACTGGGTGCGGATGCGGAACTGGACGCCGGTGCAGAGCTGGACGCGGATACGGAGCTGGGTGCGGACGCGGAACTGGGTGCGGGCGCGCAGGCAGGGGCGGCGCGGGGCTCGGAGGGGGAGGCCGGCGCGGGGTCGGCAACGGGCGCCGGGCCGGCGCCGGCGGTGCGCGCGCGCGGGGCCCGGGCCGGGCCTGCGGCGGGCGTGGCGCGGGCCACGGGAGCGGCGGGGGCAGCGGCGCCCACCCCGGCGGAGGCCGGGGGGGAGACGGGCTTGCGGGGGGGCCGGGCCCCGGGCTTGCGGCGGCGGGTCATCCCCGGTCGTCCCCGGCCGGCGGCGCGGAGGCGCGGCGGCCCGGGCGCAGCGGGCGGCGGGGCGCGATGCGGCGGTAGGCCTCCACCAGCCGCCCGGCCTCATGCTCCCATGCGAAACGGGTCTCCACCCGCCGCCGGCCGATCGCCCCCATGCGCATGCGCAACCCCGGGTCGCGCAGCAGGGTGAGGATGCAGGCGGCGAAGTCCCGCGGGTCGTCCGGCCGGGCATAGAGCGCCGCATCCCCGGCGCTCACCCGGCCCTCGGTCACCTCGAACTGCACGATGGGCCGCGACAGCGCCATGTATTCGAGGATCTTGTTCATGGTCGAGAGGTCGTTCATCGCGGTCACCCGGTCCGGGTTCACGCAGAGATCGGCGGTGGAGAGCATCTCGAACAGCTCCGCATCCGGCAGCCGCCCGGCGAAGGTCACGTGCTCCCCCAGCCCGAGCGCGCGCGCCAGCGCCTCCAGCGCGGGGCGCTCCGGCCCGTCCCCGGCCAGGCAGAACTGCAGGTCGCGCCGGCCCCGGTCGAACACCAGGTGGCGCGCGGCCTCCAGCAGCAGGTCCAGCCCCTCCTGCGCGCCCATCACCCCGACATAGCCCACAAGATGCCGCCGCCCCGCCTTCCAGCGCGGGTCGGGCGGCATCGGGCGCACCCGGGTGAGATCGGGCCCCGAGCGCACCACCACCACCGCGCCCGGTCCCTTGGCCCCCCGGGTGCGGGCGATGCGCCGGTAGCTCTCGTTGGTCGAGATCACCATGTCGGCGGTGGCAAAGCTCAGCCGCTCGGCCAGGCCGAGCCCGCGGCGCAGCGCCGCGTGCAGCCAGCGCCCGGGCCGCCGCGACGGCACCGGGTATTTCGCGTCGAACAGCTCCGGCGAGAGGTCATGATGGTCGAACACATAGGCCCGCCCCATCAGCCGGAAGGGCAGGGCGACGAGCCAGATCAGGTCCGGCGGGTTGCAGCCCTGCAGCGTGTCGAACCCCTCGGTGCGGAACACCCGCCAGGCCAGCCGGCCCTGCCACCACAGCGCCTGGGCGTATTCGCGCAGATAACCCGCCGGCCCCCTGGCCTGGGTGAGCGGATGGCGGTGCACGTGGATGCCCTCCAGGCACTCGTAGCGCGCCTGTGCCTCCGGCCCGAGCGGGCAGATCACCGAGACCACCGCCCCCGCGGCCTGCAGGGTACGCGCCTCCAGCCAGACCCGCCGGTCAAAGGGCACCGGCAGGTTCTCCACGATGATCAGCACCCGCCGCCCGGCCAGCAGCCCCGGCGTGACCCCGGCAAACCCGCCCGACCGCGCCAGGCCGGCCGTGGGGTCGGCCGCGCGCTTCGCCGCGGACACGCTCCCGCGCGGCCGGGCCCGCAGGGCGGGCGGACCATCGGACCGGGACGGCGCGCCCTCCGCCCCGGCGCAGCCCTGAGGGGCCGGGGCCCCGGCCGTTCCGGCCACGGGCACCCCGCCCCCCGCGCCGCGCGCCTCCGGCGCGGTCTTGAGGGGCTGCGCCTCCGGCGCGGTCTGCAGGGGCTGCGCCTCCGGCGCGGTCTGCAGGGGGTGCACTTCCTGCGCGGTTCTCAGGACATCCGCCTCCGGCACAGTTCTCAAGACATCCGCGTCTGGTGGAATCCTCAGAACATCCACCTCCGGCGGAATCCCCAAACCATCCGCCTCCGGCGGAATCCCCAAGACATCCGCCTCCGGCGGAATGGATGCCCGGGCATCCGCCTCCGGCACGGCTTTCAGGACATCCGCCTCCGGCGGAGTGTTCCGGACCCACGCCTCCGGCACATCTGCTGGTACCCACGCCTCCGGCGCACTTCCTGACGTCCACGCCTCCGGCGCGTCCTTTGATATCCGCGCCTCCGGCGCATCCTTTGATATCCGCGCCTCCGGCGCATCCTTTGATATCCGCGCCTCCGGCGCGAGGCACTCCCCCCCCTCCCGCCGCCGCCCCTCCGCGCCCTCCGGCGCCGGCAGCCCCGCGCCCTCCGCCCTCCGCCCGGCAGGCGCGCGCGGGCGGAGGGCGGAGGGCAGGCCCGGCGGCAACAGCTCCGCCCCGGTGCCGCACAGGAACCGCTGCGGCGCCTCGGCGAAACCGCCCGGCACCGGCTGCGCCCGGGCAGGGCCGGCAGCGGCGGGCGGGGGGCATGGGGGGGGCGGCGAGGGGGGAAGCGTGGCGGGCGCCGTGGAAGGCGCCGGGCCGGGCCCGGGGCGGGCACCGGATATCCGGGCGCTCCCCCGGTCGGACATCGGGCCGGACCCGGCCTTCGGAGACGGGGCGGAGGGGCGGTCCTGGCTCATGCGAGCACTCCGATGTCGAGGATGCGGGGCGGGGGCACGCTGAAGCTCAGCGCGTCGATGGTGGCATTGGCCGCGATCACCAGGTCGAACCCGCCGGCCTCGGCCCGCGCCCGGCTCACCAGCAGGTCCGACAGCCGCGGCAGCCGGGTGAAGGCATGGCCCAGGTTCGCCCCCACCAGCTTGCCCGCGTCCAGCGCCGGGTCGTAGACCGACAGCCGGTAGCCCGCGGCGAGCAGCTTGCGCGCCATGTCCACGTTCGGGCTCTCGCGCAGGTCGTCCGTGCCGGGCTTGAAGGCGAGCCCGACCAGCAGCACCGAGGCGCCGGGGGCGAGGCTGCGCACCGCGCGCTCGTAGAGCTCGTGCTTGTGCACCTCGTTGGAGCGCAGCAGCGCATCCACCACATGGGTGTTGGCCCCGCAATCCGCGGCGATGTGCTGGAGGGCGCGCACGTCCTTGGGCAGGCAGGAGCCGCCGAAGGCCCCGCCCGGGCGCAGGTAGGCCGGCGAGATGTTCAGCCGCGTGTCGGAGACGAAGATCTCATGCACCCGTTTCGCGTCGAGCCCCAGGCGCAGGCACAGCCGGCCGATCTCGTTGGCGAAGGCCACCTTCGCGGCGTGCCAGGTGTTGTCGACGAACTTGGTGAACTCCGCCTCGCGGAAACCGCAGCGGAACACCGGCGCCTGCAGCCCGGCGTAGAGCGCCTCCATCGGGCCGGAGCCGCGCCCCTCCGCGGTGCCGATGACGATGCGCGGCGGGGCGAAGTAATCCGCCACCGCGGTGGCCTCGCGCAGGAACTCCGGGTTGCACACCAGCTCCACATGCGCCATGTGCGCGGGCGAAAGCCGGCTTTCCAGCACCGGGCGCACCAGCTCCTCGATCGAGCCGGGCCGCAGGGTGGAGCGATAGGCCAGGGTGAGCGGGCGCGGGGGCGAAAGCGCCAGCGCCGCGCCGATCTGCCGGGTGACCTCGGCGATGAAGCGCATGTCCTGCGCGCCGTCCGGGCCGGAGGGGGTGCCCACGCAGACCATGGCGATCTCGCTGCCCTCCAGCGCCGCGGCGGCGGAGGCCTCCACCCGGAACAGGCCCGTGGCGCGGGCGGTGTCGAACAGCTCCTGCACACCGGGCTCGGAAATCGGGGCGCGGCCGGCGGCGATGTCCTCGCGCTTGGCCTCGTTCGCGTCCATCCCCACCACCCGGTGGCCCTGCGAGGCAATGCAGCAGGCCGTGGTGAACCCCACATAGCCCAGTCCGAAAACCGCCACCTGCATCGCCCGACCTCCCGCATCGCGGGCAGGGCCCCGCGACCCTGCTCCGTTCCGGGGAAAAGAAATGCTCTGTTATGAATAACAGAGTCTTAATGGCAGGGTCCGGTTAACCATATCGCCGGGCCCGCAGCAGGGTCGGCACGGGCGCGCGCACCCCCTTCCGCAGGCCGCGTTGCGCGGCGATGTTTCGCGCGCGAAACATCGCCGCGGAGCGGAGCGCCCCTGGCCCGGAACGCCCCTGCGGGCGCGGCTCACCGCCCCCGGGCGCCTCCTTCAGCGGGTGCGGTCGCGCAGCGCGAGCACGGCGGCATGCACCTCGTCATGCAGCTCCTCGGTGACGCCGGGGCCCTCGAGCTTCAGCGCGATCTCGCCGGCGCCGCGGCTGATGGTGAGGGTGACGCCGGGGAAAAGCTCGGTGCGCCCGGTGGGCTCCGGCGGGCCGCGGCGCTCCGCGGAATGTTTCGCGCGCGAAACATCGCCGCGGAGCGCGGCCTGCAGAAGGGCCAGCTCGGCCTCCGGCGTCTCCGGGGCGGCGGAGGCGAGCCGGGCCCGCAGCGACGCGCCCTTGCCCGCGCGCAGCGCCTCGACCAGCGCGAGGCCCAGCCGCTCGGGAATGCGGGCGGGAAAGCGCAGCCGGTCGCCCAGGTGGCGGTGCAGCTCCAGGAAGGAGCCGATCTTGGAGCGCTTCGCCCGGCTGGCCGCGCCGAACAGGCCCTGCAGCGCGGCGCGCTCGGTGTCGAACACGCCCAGGTCCACCGTCGCGGCCACCACCCGGGCGCGCTCGTAATGGCTGAGCCCGACGCGGATCTCGTTCTCCTCGACCATCGCGATATAGGCCTCCGCCGCGGTGGACGGATGGCGGACGATGGCCTGGATGGTGGCAAAACGCGCCTCGCCGGTGGTGGCCTGCAGGTGGGAGAGCGCGTGGTAACGCCGCCAGCCGGAGATGAGCCCGTAGGGCTGCGGGCCCGCGATGGCCGCCACCTCGACCGGCGTGCGCTGGCCATGGGCCTGCAGGCTGTCGACCAGCGCCTGCATCTCCTCCTCGTCCACCGAGATCCGGTCCCGCGAGAGATGGCCGGGGGCGATGTCGGCCAGCGGCAGGGCGAGGATCAGCCGGCCCTCGGCCCGGGCCTGGTCCAGCCCGCGGGTGAGCTCGGCCAGGGCGGCCTCGGTCGCCGCCTCCCCGGCCACGGAGGCGATGGGCGGCATGCCCGGCAGGCCGGCGGGGCGGGCGCTGCGCGGGCCGTCCGGCGCCGGAGAGGGGCTGGCGGGGGTCAGGCGGCGTCGGGCCATCAGCGGGTCTCCTCCCTGTCGCGCAGCTCACGGGCCCAGGAGCCGATGAGCAGCCGCTTGAACTCGGCGTAGGTGGCATCGAAGGTCTCACGCCCGCGGATGTAGGTCTCGCGGTTGAAGTCGCGGTAATCGGCCTCGTAGATGCCGTTCACCTGCTCGCCGGCCTGGCCGACGAGGGCGGTGTAATCCTGGCGCACGTGGCTCATGTAACTGCCCATGTAGGATTGCATCAGGCTGGCGAGCTCGGCCTGCTGGCCGGAATCGTAGCGGGTGACGATGGTGCGCACCGCGTCCCATTCGAAATGCAGCTCCGGCAGGCCCAGCGCCCGGGCGGCGCGGTTCTCCCCCTCCTCGATGGAGGCGAAGGTGGCGTGGAGCATGTCGAAGAAGCGCGAGGTGCTGTCGAACTCCAGGAAGCTCGCCCCGAGCGGCACCAGCAGGATGTCGGCCGCCGAGAGCCCGTTGATGGTGAGGTAGCCAAGGGCCGGCGGCGTGTCGAGCAGCACGATGTCGTAGGCCTCCAGCACCCCGTCGGCCCTGAGGCTCTCGGAGAGGGCGTCCCAGAGCTTCCAGCCGCGCAGGGCGAGGCGCCAGACGGGGATCTGGAACTCCGCCCAGTAGAGGTTCAGCTGGGCGCCGATGAGGTCGATGTTGGGCCAGTGGGTTTTCGCGATGAGCTGGTCGGCGCGGCTCTTCAGCGCCTCGGTGAGCATGTCGTCGAAGGGCGCGGGGGTTTCGCCGCGCGCCACCCGGGCGCGGTTCTCCGCCTGCAGGCCCTCGGCGTAGTTGCGCGCCAGCAGCGGGAAGACGGTCTGCCACTCGCTCTCGACATGGCCGCCGAAGATCGAGGTCATCGAGCCCTGGCTGTCGAGGTCGATCACCAGCACGCGGTAGCCGTCCAGCGCCGCGGACATGGCGAGATGGGCGGCGGTGGAGGTCTTGCCCACGCCGCCCTTGAAGTTGGCCACGGCGACGACCTTGGCGGCGAGACCCTCGGGGCGGAAGGGCTTGTACTCCTTCCCGCGCCGGCCCTCGCGGGCGAAGAACTCGCGCAGGGTCAGCACCTCCTCCAGGGTGAACCAGCGGGTGCCGCCATCGCTCTCGCTCACGCCCTGGGGCAGGTCCGGGTTGGCCTTGAGCACCCGGCGGAAATGCGGGGTGGCCACGGGGATGAGATAGCGGGTGATCTCCCAGGTGGAGAAGCGGCGCAGCACCTTCTCGCCCTCCGGGGAATGGCCGCGGCGCATCAGGTCGAGCCGGCCCTCGGCGGCGGCCGCGGCGGCCTCGGCGAACCCGTCGGTTCCCACCGGCTCGCCGAGGGCCTTCAGCGCCTCGGCGGGGGGGATGTTGAAGTAGGGTGGCAGGTGGGATTCGGCCTTGGGGGGCATGGGCTCGCCTCAAACATGCTCGATTTCCACCTATGTATCAGGAAAATGCGTATCTGTATCTAAAAATCGCACATTTCCTGTTTTTCCTATGCAATTCAGGTGGTTGTTCCGGGTGTCCGGCAGGGCGCAATCGGGGCTGTGGAAAAAACTCACGTGTTATCTGGGTGTTATATTATGTGTTACGGGATCGGAAGGGGTTCTCAAGCTCTTGAGATGAATGGGAAAAATCCGGCGCGAGGGAGGGTGTGCGATTCCGGAACCACGCTGGGGCGACTCCAAAGCCACGCAGGAGCGATTCCGGAACCACGGAAGCCGCGCTTGTCAGGGGGGTGGGGGAGGGCTAGGCTTGGTGGTACTGAAACCACGATACCCGGGACCGGGGAAAACCCCGGCCCGTCGAGCAGCAGACACCACGAATACACCAAGAATACACCAGATCCGGCAGACCGGGGCGGGGCGCGCGCGTCTCCTGCCCGGGGACATGGCGGACGCAAAACAGAGGCAGTCATGGGTGAACCCGCAACCGGCGGGGCAGGGGGGCATACCCCCCGCCGCTCCCGGTCCTCCGGACCCCCGCAGACCCCGCCGCCCACCGCTTCGGCCGGGGCGGATTTCTTCGTCTGCGACGTGGTCGACGTCATCCCCAAGGACGACATGGCGAGCATGGAGCACCCGGTGTTCTCGCTCTCCACCCGGCCGGACCGGCGGGTGCTGAAATACGTCCACGGCGAGACGATGGTCGAGATCACCCCCAGCGTGAAGGGGCTGGCGACCATCCATGACAAGGACATCCTGATCTATTGCGTGAGCCAGCTCATCGCCGCGCAGAACCGCGGCGAGCCGATCGCGCGCGAGGTGCACATGACCGCGCATGACCTGCTGGTGGCCACCAACCGCGAGACCTCCGGCGACGGCTACCGCCGGCTGCGCGAGGCCTTCGAGCGGCTGTCGGGCACGCGCATCGTCACCAACATCGCGACGGGGGGCACCGAGACCACCCAGGGCTTCGGGCTCATCGACGCCTGGGCGATCGTGCGGCGCACGCGCTCGGGGCGGATGATCAACGTGCGCGTCACCCTGTCGGACTGGCTGTACCGGGCGGTGCTCACCAAGTCGGTGCTCACCCTGCACCGGGATTACTTCCAGCTGCGCAAGCCGCTGGAGCGGCGGGTCTACGAGCTGGCGCGCAAGCATTGCGGGCGCCAGCGCGAATGGCGGGTGGGGCTGGAGGTGCTGCTGAAGAAATCCGGCTCCGCCAGCCCGCGCCGGGTGTTCCGCCGGATGATGCGCGACATGGTCGAGGGCGACCACCTGCCCGATTACGCGGTGGCGCTGGGCGCGGACGACCTGGTGAGCTTCCGCCCTCGCCGCCCCGGCCTGTCGGGAAGCGCGCAGGAGGCCGGGGGGCCGCTGCTCTCCGCCGGCATCCATGACGAGGCCCGCGCCGTGGCCCCGGGGCTGGACCCGCACTGGCTGGAGCAGGAGTGGCGCGACATGTGGGCCGCCCGCGGCCGCCCGGCGCTGCGCAGCCCGGACCGCGCCTTCCTCGCCTTCTGCCGCAGCCGCGCGACGGGCGGGACGCAGTAGGCCGCGCCTCCCTGCCCGGGGCGCGGGCGCCATGCGCGGGCCGTCTCCCCCGCCGGGGGAGGGGAGACGGCGCCCCCGGCAGGCCCCTTCCCGGGGATGAGGCGGGAGGCCCTCTCCGCGGCCGGTGTGCCCGGGCCGCCCCTTCCCCCGGCAGGGCGCGCCGGCGATCTATGTACCGGTCAGCCGTCATCCGGGGCTTCGGGATAAAGCGCCTGCCACGGGGAGGCCTGCGCCCGCCAGAGGCGCGGGCCCCCCCGGCGGTGAGGATGCGGGGCGCGCGGAAGGGCGGGCCCGTGCCGCAGGCACATCCTGTTCCCGTGCCGCAGGCACATCTTGTCCCCGTGCCGCAGGCACATTCTGCCTTCGTGCCGGAAGCACCTCCCCGGCCCGCGCTTCGGGCACATCCTGCCCCCCCCTGTGTCTCCGGCACCTCCCTGGCCCGTACCGGAGGTACCTTCTGCCGCGTGCCGCGGGGCCCTTCCCGGGCGGTGAGGCGCGCAGTTGTGCGGTGCGGCGGGGCAGGGTAGGATGGCCGCGTTTCGATACGTATTTTTATTTTTTGTACAGAGGTGACAGGGTGACGGTATTTTCGTCAGGACCCTCATGGTGAGGGTCGTCAACTTCGCCGTCCGCTACAGTGCCAACGTCGGTGACGGGCTGATCGCGGATTGTCTTTCCCACGCCATGACCCGGCTGGCCCCGGGGCTCGAGATGGTCTCGGTGGATCTTGCCGGGCGCAGCCGCCATGGCGAGGCCACGGTGCGCGGGCGCGGGATGAAGCTGCGCGTGCTCAACGCGCTGCCCGCCCCGGTGCGGGCCCGGGCGGTGGAGCTGGTGCTGGGCCGGTTCCTCGACCGGGTGGGCCCGCGCTGGCGCGCGGCCCTCGGCGGGGCCGATCTCGCGGTGTTCGGCGGCGGGCAGATCTTCTCGGATGCCGACCTGAACTTCCCGCTCAAGATCGCCCGGGCGGCCGGGCTCTGCGCCTCGGCCGGCGTGCCGATGGCGGTGTTCGCCGCGGGAGTGGCGCGCAACTGGTCGCCGCGCGGCCGGGCGCTGTTCGGCACGGTGGCGCAGGGGGACCTGCGCCATGTCGCCCTGCGCGACGGGTTCTCGCGCGAGGCCTGGTCGGCGCAGATGGGCGGGGCCGGGCCGCACCCGGAGATCTGCCGTGACCCGGGGCTGCTGGCCGCCTCCTGCTACGGCCGGCCGGCGCCGGGGGCGGAGCCCGGGCCGGTGGGCATCTGCATCACCGATCCGGCGGTGCTCACCTATCACGCCGACATGGCGGTGGCGGGGGGGGCGCGCGCCGATGCGCTGCTCGCGGCCACCGCGCTGGCGCTGGTGGCGCGCGGCCACCGGGTGCGGCTGTTCTGCAATGGCGCGGTGGAGGACCGCGAGGCCCTCGCCCGGCTTGCCGCGCATCCGGAGGTGGCGGCGCGGGTGGCGGGGGGCTGGCTCGACATCGCCCCGCCGCCGGCCACCCCGGCGGAGCTGGCCGGGATCATCGCCCCGATGAAGGCGGTGCTGGCCCACCGGCTGCACGCGACCATCGTCGCGCATGCCTATGCCATCCCGGCGGTGGGGCTGAGCTGGGACCGCAAGCTGGTGAGCTTCTTCGCTTCGGTGGGCCGCGGCGCCCATGCGGTGCAGGGCCCGGCCGGCGCGCAGGATCTCGCCGATCTCGTGCTGCGCGCGATTGCCGAGGGCATCGACCCCGCCGCCCATGCCGTCCATCTCGACGAGACATGGGCGGGCGTGGCGCGGATGCTCGCGGTCACCGGGCTGGCGGCCCGGCCCCCGGGCCTGCGCGCCGTCTCCGGAGCCGGCGCATGAGCGCCGCCGGCGGGGCGCCGCCGGGCGGGATCGGGCAGGGGACTGGCCCGGGGGACACGCACCCGAAGGCCGGGTTGCCGGGCAGGTCCGCTGGCACTGGCGGCGGCACGGGTGGCCCGGGCGGGTTCGCGCGGCGTGGCGTGGATCCGGAGGCCGGGTTGCCGGGCGCGGTCGCTCCGGGTGGGGACGGGTCGGGGACTGCCCCCGGTGGCACGCACCCGAAGGCCGGGCCTCCGGGCCGGTCCGCTGGCACTGGCGGCGGCACGGGTGGCCCGGCCGGGGTTGACCGGAGCGGCGTGGATCCGGGTGGGGGCGCTATGGGTGGGCTTGTCCCGGGCGCCGTGAGTCCGGACGGGGCCGGGCCGGGCGCCACTGTCCCGGGCGGGGTTGACCGGAGCGGCGATGGCCCGAGGGAAGGGCTGCCGGGCGGGCCCGGGCGGAGCGGGCGCAGGCCGGGGCGCATCGTCATCGTGAACGACTTCTCCCGGGCCCGGGGCGGGGCGACGGGGCTGGCCCTGCTCTCGGCGCGGATGCTGGCGGAGCGGGGCCATGAGGTGGTCTGCCTGTGCGGCGACGCGGGCGAGAACGCCGGGCTCACCGCGGCCGGGGTCACCCTGCGCGGCGCGGGGGGCGCGCATGTGATGAGCCGTGGCAGGGTCTCCGCGCTGCTGGGCGGGCTCTGGAATGCCGCCGCGGCCCGTTTCCTGCGCGACTGGATCGCGGCGGAGGGCCGGCCGGGGGATGTCTATCACCTGCACGGCTGGTCGAAGATCCTCTCCCCTTCGGTGTTTGCCGCGCTGGCCCCGGTGCGCGACCGGCTGGTGGTCCATGCGCATGACTTCTTCCTCGCCTGCCCGAACGGCGGCTACTGGAACTACCCGCGTGAGGAGGTCTGCGGCCTCACCCCGCTCTCGGCGGCCTGCCTCGCCAGCCGCTGCGACAAGCGCAACCACGGCCAGAAGATGTGGCGTGTCGCCCGGCAGCTCATCCGCCGGGCGCGGTTCACGTTCCGCGACAGCGGGCCGGAGGTGCTGATGATCCACCCCGCCATGGCGCCCTTCCTGGAGCGCGGCGGCCTGCCCGCCTCCCGGCTCACGGTGCTGCGCAACCCGGTGACGCCGTTCCGCGCGCCGCGGGTGGCGGCGGAGGCGAACCGCAGCCTGCTCTTCGCCGGCCGGCTGGACCCGGAGAAGGGCGCGCTCAGCCTCGCGCGTGCCGCCGCGCGGGCCGGGGTGCGGCTGCGCGTGGCCGGCGAGGGCCCGCAGGAGGCCGCGATCCGCGCCGCCTGTCCGGGCGTGGAGATGCTGGGCTGGAAGAGCCGCGCGGAGATCGGCGTGCTGGCGGCGGAGGCGCGGGCCCTGGTGATGCCCTCGCTCTACCCCGAGCCCTTCGGGCTGGTGGCGGTGGAGGCGCTGGGCTGCGGGCTGCCGGTGGTCGCGGCGCAAACCGCCTTCCTGGCCGGGGAGATCACCGCCGCCGGGGCGGGGCTGGCGGTCGACGTGCATGACATCGGGGGGTTCGCCGCCGCCCTCTCCCGGCTGATGGCCGATGATGCCGGCGTGGCGCGGATGAGCCGCAACGCCGTGGCCGCGGCGCCGGCGCTCGGGCTCTCGCCCGAGGCGTGGTGCGACGGGCTGGAAGCCGCCTACGCCCGCGCCGCCGCCAGGGGGGCGCCCTCCGACAGCCCCGCGGCCGGGGCGCGCGCGGCGTCCCTGCGGGCCGGAGCCGGCTGAGATGCCCCCGGGCGGCCCGGTTCCCGATGGTGCGGCGCGCGCGCGTTGGCGGGACGGGCGGGGCCCGGTCCGCCCGGGCGCCCGGCCCGGGCCGCGCCCGACCCTCCCCACGGGAGGGCGCGTTGGCGATGTTACCAGCCGTTCTGCCGCCGCCCGGGGTTTCGCGATGAACCGCCCGCCCTCCCGGGGCCGGGCGCGGCCCTTCTTCGTGCCTGGTGGGGAGGGTGCCGGGCGCGGCGCCGGCCGGGGCGGGGCGCGGCGGTTCGGGTCTGGTGCGGGGGGCGTGCGCGCTGCCCGGGGGGGCATGACGGGGGGCCTGCCCGGGGTGCCACGCGGGGGCGCCCCGGGCTCAGGCGAGGCCGGCTTCGGCCAGGCGCACGGCCAGCGCCGAGGAGGGGATGTACTGGAACAGCCCCTGGCGGCCGGCAAGCTCCACCCCCTCCGCGCCCAGCCGGGCGGCGAGCGCATCGCGGCGGTGGGCGGCGGAATGGTCGTAGACCGGGTAGGCGAACTCCGTGTCATGGCTGGCCAGCAGGGTGAGATCCCCGGTGAACAGCCCCGCCGCCCGGGCGGTGCGGGCGAATTCCGCGAACAGCGCCCCGGGGCCGGCCTCTCCCCGCTCCGCGGGGGCGCCCGGCGCGCCGTCCGCGCAGACCTCGAGGGAGAAATACTCCGCCGCCCCCGGCGTGCCGTAGAAGTCGGACTGCATGGTGAGGCGCTTCCAGGCGCCCTCGGCGTGGAAATTGTACAGCACCGGCGCCGTGAAGCCGCGCTGGCCGCTGAACCGGCAGCACAGGGTGGTGAGCCGGCGCGAGACCGGCGGCGCCGCGACCGGGATTTCCAGCAGGTTGGCGGTGTGCAGCATCGGGATGGTGCTGATCAGCCGCGCGGCGGAGAAGGTGCCGGCGGCGGAGGTGACCTCGAACCCGTCCGCGTGCCGGCGCGCGCCGTGCAGCCCGGCATCGAGCACGGTGCGCACGCCCGCCGCCTCCAGCCCGGCCACCGCCTCGGCATAGAAGGCCGCGAACCCCTCGGGCGGGCGCACGAGACAGCGCGGGGCCGGGCCGCGCGCCGCGCGCCGCCGCGATGCCGCGCGCAGCAGGGCCTGCAGCGGGGCCTGCAGCCGGGCGCGCAGGCTGGCGCGGCTGGAGACCCAGCGCATCCGGCTTTCGGCGAAGGCGAAGCTGATCTCGCCCGGCGCCAGCCCGTAGAAGCGCTGCATGTAGTTGAGGATGCCGCTGTCACGGGTGAGGGTGGGCCCGAGATGGCGGCGCAGGAACCCTTCGGCGGAGCGGCGGTCCATGGGCCGCAGCCGGGCGGCGGCAAGCTCGCGCGCCACCCGCAGCCGGTAGCGCAGCGGCCGGTCCAGCACCTCGGCGCGCATGTCGAACGGATAGGCGCGCACCGCGCCGTCCGGGGTGATGCGCTGCGCGTCGAAGCGCACGTCCAGGCAGCGGCGGGCGAGGCCGGGGAACAGCTCGAACAGCGGGTTGTCCGACCAGAAGAAGATCGCGCCCACATCGAAGCTCATGCCCTCCAGGGTCCAGGAGATGTGGTTGCCGCCGGGGCTGGCGTAATCATCCATCAGGCAGACGGAATTGCCCCGCGCCGAGAGTATCCGGGCCAGCGCGAGGCCGGTGACACCGGCGCCGAGCACGAGCACGTCGTAGCGGTTCTTCGGGGGGGAAAGGGGATTCATGAAAATGACCTCCTGCACACGCACACGTACTTCACGGCCCGGCAGGCGGCGCGGTGGGGCATGGAGGGACCATCCCCGGCGGCGGGGCGGACGGGCGGGCGTTCCGGGCGAAGGATGTGCGAGGGAGAAGGCGGCCCGAAAAACCCTGCCTGCCAGGGCATGGCAGGCCCGTCCGATGCACACGCACTTACAATGTCTGACAGGTCAAAAGATACGCTATCGCGAAACCAACGTGTAAAATGGATACGCGATTCCGGAATTTACATCAACATACATTGTATTTCATTTGTGTGTTCGCGATCACGATTTGCATAGTCAACTCTGCATCTTGAAATTGAGTGCCTCTGGCGAATTCCACTTCCGGTAATTGCCGGGCGATGCCCCGGGGAACCGGGCGCGAGATGCAGGCCAGCAAGGAGACGCCGAGATGAGACCGAACCGTTGGCACGTTCTGCTGCTGGTGGGGGGCCTGGCCCTGGCCGCCGCCCTGCCTGCCCCCGCCCAGACGACACCTGCCCAGACGACACCTGCCCGGCCCGCGATGGAATACGGGGTGCAGATGCATTTCTCGCAGGGCTGGCCGCTGGCGCTCTACGGCAGGCTGGACGCGCTGGGCGATCCGCCGATCCGCGACAGCCTGCCCTGGCAGCTGGTCGAGCAGGCCCCGGGGGTGTTCGCCTACCCCGAGCACCTCACCGCCTACATGGAGGCGCTGCGGGCGCGCGGCATGACGATGATCATGACCTTCGCGCACCGCAACCCGCTCTACGAGGCGGGCGAGACCCCGCACGGCCCGGAGGCCTATGCCGCCTTCGCCGCCTATGTGGTGCAGGCGCTGAAGGACTGGGGCGGGCTGATCCGCGCGGTGGAGATCGGCAACGAGATCAACGGGAATTTCGTCACCGGCCCGGCGCGCGAGGACCGCGCGGGCACCTATGCGGCGCTGCTCAAGGTGGTCTACGCGGCAGTGAAGGCGCAGGACCCGGAGGTGCTGGTGCTGGGAGGGGCGACGCATTCCATCCCGCTGGGCCTGTTCCGGGAGATGTTCGAGGACGGGGCGCTGGACGCGATGGACGGCATCGCCCTGCACCCCTACCGCCCGGTGCCCGAGCATGTGGACACCGAGCTGGCCTGGCTGCACGACCTGATGGAGGCGTTCGGCGGCGCGAAGCCGGTCTATGCCACCGAGTTCACCAATGCGTTCGAGACCCCGGAGCAGGCGCCGGGCTACATGGCCCGGATGCTGGCGCTGATGGCCGGTGCCGGGGTGCGCGAGGCCTACTGGTATGCGCTGCTCGACCAGGAGGCCTATCCCAACACCGGGCTGATCGACGAGGCCGGCCGGCAGAAGCCCGCCTTCGAGGCCTTCCGCTTCCTGCGCCGGGTGCTGCTGGGCGCGGGGCCGGTGACCCGGCTGTCGGACGACCCGCTGCTGCATCACTACGCCTTCGGGGCGCCGGGCGCGGCCGGCCGGGCGCAGCTGATCTGGGGCGCGCCGCGCCGGCTCGCGCTGCCGCCCGGCGCGGCGGTCTATGCCCCGGACGGCACCCCGCGCGCCGGGGCGGCGGAGATCCTGATCGGGCCCGAGCCGGTGGTGGTGGTGGGGCCGGAGACGCTGGCGCCGGAGGCCTCGCCGGTGCTGGGCGACGCGCTCCTGCAATATGGCGGGCCGCCCTGGGAGTATGCGGTGGTCGACGCCGCGGGCACCGCCACGCCGCTCACCCGGATCGACTGGGAGTGGACCTCCTATCTCGGCACGCCCTGGTCGAAGCCGCTGCGGGTGAATGCCGACAGCCTGGTGCCCGGCGGCGGCGGCGCGGCGCCGCTGCACGTCGCGGAGATCTTCGTGGCGCCGGAGGCGGGGCCGATGCGCATCGATGCCGAGTGGCGCGTGACGAAGGACACCTCGGACGGGGTGACGCTGGAGATCCTGCGCAACGGCACCCGGCTGATGGCCGCGCAGGTCAGCCGGGCGATGGTGCTGGAGGATTTCCCCGTGACCCTCGCGGCAGGCGACCGGCTGGAGTTCCGCATCGGCCCCGGGCCGACGGTGACCGGCGACAACGTGGAGCGCCGGGTGCAGATCCGCCGGGCGGAATAGCGCCCCGGGGAGGCCGGGAGGCCCGGGGCGCTCCTCCGGGGGAGGCCGGGAGGGGGAGCCGGCCGGCCTGCGCAGGGCACGGGCCGAGGGGCGGGCCGGTCGGTCTCCGGAGGACGACCGGCGGGCCTGCTCCGGTGCGGCGCGGCGGGGAGGCTGCCGGGTTTCACGCCGGGGCCCGCGTGGGACACGGGCGCTTCCGGGTCATGGGGCGGTCTCCGGAGGACGCCCGGCGGGCCTGCTCCGGTGCGGCGCGGTGGAGGGCTGCCGGGTTTCACGCCGGGGCCCGCGGGACATGGGCGCTTCCGGGAGGCGGGCAGCCGGGCCGGGCGGCCTGCGGGCCGTGGGGCGGTCAGGGCGCTCACCCGGGGCAACGGGGGCTTCCGGATCGTGCGGCGGCCCGGGGCCTTCGGGCGAGGGTGGGTCGGCAAGGCGTGGCCCGGCGGGCCCGGATGCGGCCGGGTGGGGGCAGGCGGGGCACCGCTGCGCCCCCGCGCGGGGCCGGCCTGCTCCGGTGCGGCGCCGGGGCGCCTCAGGCGGGGAGGGCAGGTGTGTCCGGCGCCGCCCGGCGGTGGCGGCGGGAAGGGCCTTGCGGGGGCGCGTGCGAAAAGCTCTGCGCCCAGCCCATTCCGAGCAGCAGCGCGAACAGCCCCGCCGTGGCCGGCATCTGCAGCGGGAAATCGAACAGCGTATGCGCCCCGGTCGCGGCCATGCAGGCCAGGGCGACGGCCGGGAACACCCGGTCGCGCCGCCGGATGCGGGTGCCGCGCCACAGCCGCCACAGCACCAGGGCGAGGGCGGCATAGAGCGCGGCGGCCGCGGGCAGGCCCAGCTCGTAGGCATTCTCCAGGTAGCTGTCATGGCCCTCGCGCCAGTCGCCGAAGGCGGCGCGGAACGGCAGGGCGGCGCGGAACGCGTCCTCGAACCCGCCCAGCCCGTGGCCGAGCAGCGGCCGTTCCAGGATGCCCGCCACGATCTGCGGGTAGACGCTGAAGCGCCCGTCCTCGTCGGAGGTGAACATCACCCGGTCCATCAGCCCCGAGACGCTGGTGGCGAGCAGGAACGCCAGCACCGCCGCCACGGTGAGCAGCATCGGCCAGGCGGTGCCGGGGGGGGCGCCGTCCGGATGCTCTCCGGCGGCGCGCGCGCCCCGGGTGGCGAGCAGGAAGACGGCCACCCCGAACAGTGCCGCCAGCGCGCCCATGCGCGACTGGCTCAGGGCGATGGCCGCTCCGCAGAGCACCGCGCCGAGCACGAAGATCCACGCGCCGCCGAAGAAGCGCTCCACGAAGCGGCGCAGCGCCTGGGCCCGGGTGTCGCCGGGCGGCGCGGTGGAGGCGGTGGCCTCGAGGTAGACGGCGAGATTGGCGATCAGCCCCAGCCCGGCATAGGAGGCATAGGCGTTGCGGCCCACGAAGCTTGCGGTGACCACCGCCGAGGTGTTCTCCACCCCCAGGATCGGGTTCACCCCGAGCACCAGCGCCGCCAGCCCGTAGGCGGCCAGCGCCCCGGAGAACAGCGCGAACACCCGCAGGAAGGCCGCCGCCCGGTCCCGGTCGGCAAAGCCGCGCATCCCGATCCAGAACAGCGCGCCGTAGCTTGCCAGCCGCAGCAGGTACTGCCGCCCGGCCAGCGGGTCGGCCGAGATGCTGCCCGCCCCCTCCCCCCCGATCAGCGCCCGGGTTCCGGCCCAGAGCGGATGCGCCCAGCCGGCCACCGGCGTGGGCCCGGTCTGCACCCAGCCCCAGGCCAGCACCCCGAGCCAGAGCAGCGCCGGCAGCCAGAGCCCGTGCCCGGCCGGCGCGGAGGCCCGGTCCGGGGCGCGGGCGATGTCGCGCACCAGCCGGGCGGCGAGAAGCAGGCACACCGCGAGGCTCATGAAGATCCAGGTGACCGGCCGGTTCCCGGCCAGCGCCAGCGCGGCACCCAGCGTGACGGCCACCGCCGCCCAGGTGATCAGCGCCTGCACCGGCGTGTCGGAGCGCCACCGGCCGCCGCCGCCCCCGCGCCGGGAGGTCCGTACGGCGCCGGAGCGGGACGCGGAACCGGAGGCGGACCGGGAGCGGGACGCGGACCCGGACGGGGCGTGGGATGCGGAACCGGACGGGACACGGAACGCGGAACCGGATGCGGAACCGGACGGGGCTCGGGACGCGGAATTGGGCGGGACACGGGACGCGGAGGCGGACGGGGTGTGGGAGGCGGAGCCGGAGCCGGAGGGGGCATCAGACGGGGCATCGAACGGGGTGCGGGTCGCGGAGTTGGGCGAGATACGGGACGGGGAGGCGGAGCCGGAGGGGGCGCGGGAGGCGGGCCCGGACGGGGAGGTCGGCGCGGAGCCGGGCGGCAAGCGCTCCACAGGGCCGGACGGGGCGCCGGGCACGGAGCCGGAGGCGGAGCCGGGCACGGAGCCGGAGGCAGAACCGGAGGCGGAGCCGGAACGGGGCACGGAACGGGCCACGGGGCCGGCCGGGGGGCGAGACGGAGTGCAAGACGGGGCGCGGGACGCGGAACGGGGTCGGAACACGGGGTGACTTCCTCCCGGGGCGGGTTCCGGCGCCCCCGACCGGCCCGGGCCAGGGGGCGGCATCGCCCGCACGAACCCGGAGCATTTTCACGATCTCTAGCAGAGCCCGGCCGGCAGGCAAGCCCGCTGTCACCGTGCCGCGCCGGCCCCCGGGCGGCCGGGACGGGACAGGGCCGGGGGAGAAACGGCGGGAGTGCGCGCTGGGGTTGCAACGAATGCTGCGATGCAACATCCGCGCGCGGAGCCGCAGCATATCCGCAGCAAATTCCCCCGGTCCGGCCCCAGATGCCTGTTGGGCGGCGGGGGAAACTGCGTTAAGAAGGCAGATGTAAAAGAATTTAGACTTATTTTACCGATCCGCTTCAGGGTCGGACCTTGTAGTTTCAACAAGCCGCAGACCGCATTGCACATCGGCCGCAGCCCGGAGTGTCGTCCCCACGGTCGAGCGCGAGGTGGCGCATATGAACACCATGCCCGAACGCATCGAGTATCCGGCCCGCATGGTGCCGCGGCCTCCCCAGGAGGAGCCGGAGGCCGAAGACCTGATCGACCTGCGGGCGCTGTTCCTCACCCTGTGGCGGGGCAAGTGGATCGTGATGGTCTGCGTGTTCATCGCCGCGGTGCTCTCCATCCTGGCCGTGAGCCAGATGCCGCCGCGCTTCTATGCCGGGGCGAAAGTGTTCTTCGACCCGCCGCAGCTCAACGTCATCGACCTCACCAGCGTGATGACCAACCCGGAGTTCGACCAGGATTCGCTGCAGAACCAGGTGGAGATCCTCAGCTCCACCACGCTGATCGACCGGGTGGCGCAGAAGCTGGACCTGAAGGCCCTGCCCGAGTTCAACCCGATGCTGCAGGACGGGCCCTCGCTGATCGACACCATCAAGGATGCGCTGCTGCCCGGCAGCCTGAAGGCGAAGCTGATGGACCTGGGGGTGATGTCGCCCCCCGCCCCGCCGATGTCGGCCGAGCAATCCGCCGCGATCGAGCGGCTCCTGGTCATCGACCAGGTGCGCAACCACCTCATCCTCACCCCGGTGGTGAACTCCCGGGTGATCGAGATCGGCTTCACCTCGGAGAATGCCGAGCGGGCGGCGAAGGTGGTCAACACCATGGCGGGCGAATACATCTACCTGCAGCTCGACGCCAAGCTCGACGCCACGCGTGACGCCACCAACTGGCTGTCGGTGCGGGTGGACGAGCTGCGCGACCGGGTGCAGGAGGCCGAGGAGGCGGTGGAGAGCACCCGCTCGGACCTGGCGCTGGCCGGCGGCCAGGGGCTGGAGGTCAGCCAGCAGCAGCTCGACGACCTGAACGGCGAACTGGCCGTGACCCGCAACAACCTGCTCGCGCTCGAGGCCCGCTACAACCGGGTGTCCGACAGCATGGCGACCGGGGCCGATTACGGCGCGGTCTCGGAATTCCGCAACTCGCCGGTGATCCAGAACTACCGCGCCCAGGAGAGCGAGCTGCTGTCGCGCCGCGCCCTGCTGGCGCCCACCGTGAAGGCCGGCCACCCGGCGCTGCAGCGCCTCGACGCGCAGCTGGGCGAGATCCGCCGCAACCTGCAGAAGGAGGGCGAGCGCATCGCCCGCGCCCTGCGCTCGGACCTGGAGGCGGCCCAGGAGCAGGAGACCGCCCTCGTCGCCCAGGTGCGCCAGCTGGAGGAGAAGGTGCTGGAGCAATCCGGCAAGCAGGTGCGCCTGCGCCAGCTCGAACGCGAGGCCGAGGCGAGCCGCGTGCTCTACGAGAACTTCCTCAACCGCATGAAGGAGACCGCCGAGCAGCAGGACCTGCAGACCGCGGACGCCCGCGTGCTCTCGCCCGCCGAGGTGCCGCTCAACCCCGGCTCGGGGCGCAAGAAGGTGATCGTGCTGGGCGCGACCATGCTGGGCGGCTTCATCGGCATCGGCGTGGTGTTCCTGCTCGAGCACCTCAACAACACCTTCCGCAACCCGCGCCAGGTGGAAGCCCTCACCGGGCTGGGCGTGCTCTCCACCCTGCCCACGGCCGGCAACAAGAAGAAGCGCATCGACGTGCTGGCCGCGGTGCGCAGCCGGCCGAACTCCGGCCTCGCCGAGGCGATCCGCAACCTGCGCACCTCGATCCTCTATTCCAACGTCGACCACCCGCCGCGGGTGGTGATGTTCACCTCCACCACGCCCAAGGAGGGCAAGACCACCACCTCCATGCTGGTGGCGATGGCGAGCCGGCAGATGGGCCGCTCCGCGATCATCGTGGACTGCGACCTGCGCCTGCCCGCCCTCGCCACGCTCATCGAGCAGGACGACGGCCGGCCGGGCCTGCTCTCGGTGCTCGAGGGCGTGGCGAGCGTGGACGATGCGCGCTTCGTGGACGAGGAGACCGGGCTGCACGTGCTCATGGCGCGCGCCTCCGAGCGCAAGGCGCATATCAATGCCGCCGACATACTGGCCTCGAACCGCTTCCGCGCCCTGGTCAACGACCTCGCCGCCGCCTACGACCTGGTGATCCTCGACACGCCGCCCGCCCTGGTGGTGACGGATGCGCGCATCATCTCCAGCCATGCCGACGCGGTGGTCTATGCGGTGCGCTGGGACCACACGCCGCGCGGCGCGGTGCTGGAGGGCTTGCGCGAACTGCGCTCGGTGAATGCACCGCTGGCGGGAATCGTGCTGACAATGGTCAACGAAACCAAGGCCGGAAAGTACGCCTACGACTCATACGGGTACTACAAGGGGAAATACACCGACTATTACGGGAAATAACTCCCCGCCCGGGCTGTTTCAGGGGAAGACCCCGAGATTTTCCTTTGCATCTAAACGGAAACCGGGGATCATGACTCACCTTACTTTTTGATCATCCTGTTAAAGAAAAATTCAAAAGTCTTGGCGTCAGATTGTGGATTTGCCCACAGCCAGCTGTTGCCGAAAAAATGTCAGAGGTTCCATGCGTAGACTTGCCCTTTTCCTCGCCTGCACGGCCCTTACCGCCTGTGAGACGGTACCAGGCGCCGGCCCCACCACCCAGGCCATCCTCACGGATTCAGCTGCTGTCCGGACACTTCCCGGGCCGAAGCAAGCCTTTGCCCTGGTGACCCTGGACGAGCCCATGGCCCGCAAGGTCAACAGCGCCTTCGCCTACAACATGGCCGACAGCGCCCCGTTCTTCATGGACGAGGCCCCGCCGCGGCTGACCATAGGCGTCTCCGACAAGATCGAGATCGGCATCGTCTCCAAGAGCGATTCCGGCTTCATCGACTTCACCCAGTCCAGTGTCGCCCCGCTCTCGACCACGCAGCTGCCGCTGCAGGAAGTGGGCACGGACGGGCGGGTGCAGGTGCCCCCGCTGGGCCGGGTGCAGGCCGCCGGCCTCACCGTCCAGCAGTTCGAGAACCGGCTGATCTCGCAGCTCTCCCAGGTGCTGGTGGAGCCCTCGGTGGTGGTTCGCGTGGCGGACCGCGCCTCGGCGCGCGCCGCGGTGATCGGCCAGGTCGCCCAGCCCGGGCGCTTCGCCCTCGACCAGGAGGACCTGCGCCTGGTCGACCTGGTGAGCCTGGCGGGCGGGCCGCTCAAGCAGTCCTCCGACCTCACCCTGTCGCTCACCCGCAACGGCACGAGCTATGCCATCCCCTTCGACACCGCGATCACCTCGCCGGTCTACAACGTGCGGGTGTTCCCCGGGGACGTGATCCAGGTGCAGGACGTGCGCCACCGCTTCGTGGTGCTGGGCGGCGTGGCGCAGAACGGCGAATACGAATTCGCCCGCCCCGAACTGTCGCTGGCCGCGGCCATGGGCCAGGCGCGCGGCATGAACAACCGCCAGGCCGACCGGCGCGGCGTGTTCCTCTACCGCCGCACCCCGGTGAGCGTTCTGGCCGATCTCGGCGCGGACGTGAGCAGCTTCACCACCCCGGTGGTGCCGACGATCTACCAGTTCGACTTCTCCAACCCCACCACGCTGTTCGCCGCCCAGGTCTTCGACATGAAGGACGAGGACGTGATCTTCGTCTCCGATGCCTTCCTGGAGGAGGTCGACAAGGTGCTCAGCCTGGTCACCTCCATCGACCCCACGCCGATCGACATCTCCCCTTGATCGGAATCGGGACCTGATACATCCTGCTGCAGTGCAAAATATCTGCATTGCAGCAGTATTGTGACGTGCTTCAATGTATTGGGCGGATTGTACCGCCATTGTTTCTTTTAAAAACATGTTGTTGTCATGAGCGTCGCCCCTGCCGTGCGATACCGCTGCCGCAAGCCGTGAGAGGTTTTGCGGGGAGGCCCGGGAGGACGCGCAATTTCGAGAAGGCTGCAAAATGATCGGAAGAGATGTAGGCGAGGCCCGGATCGATCCGGCAAAGGGGCTCTTCGCCCCGTCCCGCGGCACGGGTGGCCGGCTCAAGCGCAGCTTCGACATCCTGTTCAGCCTGGCGCTGATCCTGCTCGCGCTGCCGGTTTTCCTCATTGTCCCGCTGATGATCCTGGTCACCGACCGCGCCCCGGTGCTGTTCCGCCACGAGCGGGTGGGCCGCGACGGCAGGCCGTTTGCCTGCCTGAAGTTCCGCACCATGCGCCGGGAGGCCGACGAGATCCTGGCCCGGCACCTGGCCGAGTGCCCGGCGGCGATGCGCGAATGGGCGGAGGCGCGCAAGCTGCGCGCGGACCCGCGCATTCTCGGCGCGGTGGGCCGGTTCCTGCGCCGCACCAGCCTCGACGAGCTGCCGCAGGTGTTCAACGTGCTGCGCGGCGACATGAGCGTGGTCGGGCCCCGCCCGGTGGTGCGCGACGAGCTGCAGCGCTACGGCGTGCACGCCCCGCTCTACCTCTCGGTGCGCCCCGGCCTCACCGGGCCCTGGCAGGTGGGCGGGCGCAATGACACCAGCTACGAGCAGCGGGTGAGCATGGACGCCGATTACGTGCGCTCCTGGAGCTTCGTCGAGGACATCCGCATCGTGCTGCGCACGGCGATGATGATGCTGAGCGGGCGCGGGGCCTATTGAGCCCCCGCCGGGGCGGGCCCGGCCCGGCTGCCGGTGGCCTGTTCTCCCCATCGGTTCCCCTCCCCCGCGGCCCCGCCGCCTTCGGGGATGGCCCCGCCGCATGGCGTTTTCGCGCGCCGGCCCCGCGGCATGCCGATCTCCCGCGCTGCGTTCCGCCGCCCCCGGTGTCCTGCGGCCTGCGCCGCAGACCGGTTTCCGGCAGCGGCTTGCGCCGCAGGGTATTTTCCCGCCGCGGCCCGCGCGGCACGGCATTTTCCCGCAGCGGCCCGCGCTGCACATCGCTTTCCCGCAGCGGTTCGCGCTGCACGGTCCCTTCCCGCGGCGATATCCGCCGCCGGTATTCCGCGGTGGCTGTCACCGCGTCCGGTGTTCCGGGGCGGGCCGCACGATTTTTGCGTCAGGAGTGAGGTCTTTCATGGTTTTCAGAGATCTGCCGGTGTTTCCCGGCCCGGATATCCCTTGCGCGGGCGCAGGTGCGGCCGCATGAGGGTTGCCATCATCCATTACTGGCTGTTCCACATGCGCGGCGGCGAGAAGGTGCTGCGCGCGCTGTGCGAGATGTACCCACAGGCCGACATCTTCACCCATGTCTACGACCCCGACGGGGTGGATGACGTGATCCGCGCCCACAAGGTGACCACCAGCTTCATCGCGCGCCTGCCCGCGGCGCGCCGGCTCTACAAGCACTACCTGCCGCTGATGCCCTATGCGCTGGAGCAGCTCGACCTCACCGGCTACGACCTGATCCTGTCGAGCGAGGCGGGCCCGGCGAAGGGCATCATCCCCGGCCCCGACGCCCGGCATGTCTGCTACTGCCACTCGCCGATGCGCTATATCTGGGACCAGTACCACCCCTACCGCGACAATGCCGGGCTGCTGGCCCGGGCCGCGATGCCGCTCATCGCGCATAAACTGCGGATCTGGGACGTGACCAGTGCGGCGCGGGTGGACCGGTTCGTGGCCAATTCCAACCACGTGGCCAACCGCATCACCCGCTTCTGGCGCCGGGAGGCCGAGGTGGTGTTCCCCCCCGTGGCGGTGCAGGATTTCGCGCCCGTGCCGCGGGAGGAGCAGGGGGACTACTACCTGCTCGCGGGCGAGCTGGTGCGCTACAAGCGCCCCGACATCGCGGTGGAGGCCTTCAGCCGCATGAAGCGCAAGCTGCTGGTGATCGGCGGCGGCGAGGAGCGCGGGAGCCTCGAGAAGAGCGCCGGTGACAGCGTGCAGTTCCTCGGCAAGGTGCCCTTTGCCGAGCTCAAGCACCATTTCGCCCGCTGCCGCGGCCTGGTGTTCCCCGGCGAGGAGGATTTCGGCATCATCCCGGTGGAGGTGATGGCCTCCGGCCGCCCGGTGATCGCCTATGCGAAGGGCGGTGCGCTCGACACCATCCGCGACCGCGAGACCGGCCTGCTTTTCGAGGAGCAGAGCGTGGAGGGGCTGATCGCGGCGGTGGAGGCCTTCGAGCGCGAGGGGCTGGACCGGCCGGACCCCGCCGCCCTCACCGCCCATGCCGCGCAATTCGACGAGGACACCTTCCGCCGCGGCATGCGCGCGGTGATCGACACCCTCTGACCCCCCGGGGGGGGGCGCCTGCCCGCCCCCCGCCCAGGACGGAAAGGACCGGCACCATGCCCGCCCGCCTCATGCCTGCCTCCCTCATGCCCCATCGCCTCCTGCGGGGCCTCGCCTTCGGCCTCGGCCTGCTGGCCGCCGCGCCCCTTGCGGCGCGCGAGGACCCGATCGGCCCCGAGGGCTGGCCGCTCCTCTTCGCCGAGGAGTTCGACGCGCCGCTCGATGTCACCCCCTGGGGGGAGCGGCCCTCGCGCTGGATCGCCCACACGCCCTGGAACGGCGATTTCGGCGATGCCGAGTTCGCCGACCCCGCGCCGGGCTTTCCCTTCAGCCAGGAGGACGGCGTGCTCAGCATCGAGGCGCGGCGCGCGCCGGACGGGCGCTGGCGCGCCGGCCTGCTCTCGGCCACCGACCCGCAGGGGCGCGGCTTCTCGGCGCGCACGGGGTATTTCGAGGTGCGGATGCGCGTGCCGCCGGGCAAGGGCGTGTGGCCGGCCTTCTGGCTGATGGGGCTCGACCGCAGCGCGATGAGCGCGGAGATCGACGTGATGGAGCATTACGGCCACATGCCGGCGCGCTTCTCGAGCAAGATCCATGTCTGGGGCGCGCGCACCGGCGGCGAGGACCGCAGCCGCACCCGTCGCACCACCGCGGGCGCGCCGCTGGCGGAGGGGTTCCACCGCTGGGGCGTGCTGCTGGAGGAGAACCACATCACCTTCTACTTCGACCGCCGCCCGGTGTGGGACGTGCCGCGCCCGCCCGAGTTCGACATGCCCTTCTACCCGCTGGTGAACCTCGCGCTCGGCTCGGGCTGGCCGATCGACGAGACCCCCGACCCCTCGTATCTCCTGGTGGATTACGTGCGGGTCTACGCCCTGCCGGAGTGAGGAGGCGCGGATGGTCTTCCTTCCCCTCGCCCTGTTCTGGAGCTTCGCGATCTGGGGGCTGGTGAGCCGCAGGCCGGTGATCATCTACCTGTTCTTCGCCTCGATGCCCTTCGGGGCCTTCGCGGTGGTGCCGCCGGAGGCGCTGGGCGGGCTCACCTTCACGCCCACGCCCATCGTGGCGCTGCTGATCTGCGTGCGGATGTTCATGACGCCGCGGGCGCTGAGCTATGTCATCACCTCCGCGATCGAGGAGCGGCGGTTGCTCTATCTCTTCGCCTTCTGGGTGGTGGCGGTGTTCGCGACCATGTTCCTGCCGCGGGTGTTTGCCGGCGAGGTGGGGGTGATCCCGATGCGCGGGCTGCTGTCGCAGCCGGCCCCGCTGATGCCGAGCACGCAGAACATGTCCCAGCTCACCTATCTCACCATCTCGGTGCTGGCGGTGGTGGCCTTCTCGCGGCTGCTGCAGGGCGCGGAGATGCGCCAGCACGTGCTGCGCGCGCTCTGCCTGGGCGCCTTCCTGACCATCGTCACCGGGCTCCTGGACTTCGCCACCCAGTTCGTGCCGCTGGAGCCGGTGCTGGCGCCGTTCCGCACCGCCTCCTACGCGCTGCTCACGGATGTGGAGGTGCTGGGGGCCAAGCGCGTGGTGGGGCTGATGCCGGAGGCCTCCTCCTACGGCTCGGTGTGCATCGCCATGCTCACCGCGCTGTGGTTCCTGCGCCGGGCGATCCGCGACGAGAGGCTGCGCAACCGGCGCGCGCCGCTGCTGTGCGGCGGGCTGCTGCTGTTCGGCTGGCTGTCGACCTCCTCGGCCACCTATGTGGGCCTCGCGCTGTTCATCTGCATGGTGGTGATGGAATGGGCCTGGCGGGCGGGCGCGCTGAAGCGCGGCGCCTATCGCAGGCGCGGGCTGGCGGTGGAATTCTGGCTGGCCTTCGCGGGGTTCGGCGCGCTCACCGCCATCGTGGCCTTCCACCCCGCGGTGCTGGACCCGATGGTGGCGATGATCGACCGGATGGTGCTGCAGAAGACCTCCTCGAGTTCCTTCGAGGAGCGCGGCATGTGGACGGCCGTCTCCTGGCAGGCGACGCTGGACACCTGGGGGCTGGGGGTGGGCGTGGGCTCGACGCGCGCGTCGAACTTCGCCGTGGCGGTGCTGAGCAACACCGGCTTCGCCGGCGGGCTGTGCTACGCGCTGTTCCTGCTGCGCACCTTCACCCGCCGGGCCCATCCGGACGATTTCGAGGGCGCGGCGATGATCTCCGGCATCCGCTGGGCCTATCCGCCGGGCTTCGTCCTGGTGCTGCTGGTGGGCACCTCGGCGGATTTCGGCCCGATGGTCGCCTTCCAGTACGGGCTGATCACCGCGATCGCGCTGGCGGGAGAGCGCCGCCGCGCGCAGGACCGCGCCCGGGCCCGCCCGCCCGCCGCCCCGCGCCCGGTGCCCGCATGAGGGCGCGGGCCGCCGCGCTTCGCTCCGCCCCGGCCCGCCCCGCCGGATGGGCGGGCCGGCCCGGCGCCGCGACCGGGCAGGGTGTCGGCCCGCGCCCGGTCATCCGGCGGGCCGGGCCGGGAGGGGTGGGGGCGGGGCCCTCAGCCCTCCGGGGTGACGGGAAACATGCGGGGGATGTTGAGCGGCCTGCGCTCGACCAGGTGGTACCAGTGCAGCGCGATGGCCTTCAGCCGCAGCCCTCCGGGGCGCTGGCGGAAGGTGGCGGCCGCGAGGCCCAGCGCGCCGAGCAGCAGCCGGGCGCGCGAGGTCACCCGGCGCCCGGAGCGGGTTTCCGCCGCGTAGGGCACGCAGCTCAGCCAGGGCAGGTCGAACAGGCCCAGCACGGTGCCGATGTCATCCTCGTAGCCGCGCGCGCCCTCGAACCCGTTGCGCTCCTTCTGCGCGCCCACCGGCCGGGTGTGGGTGACGGGGAAGGCGTCGATCACCGCGAAATCGCGCGGCGAGCGGTAGAGCAGGTTGCACCAGGCAAGGTCGATGCCGCTCTCCAGCCCCATGCCGAACAGCGGGCGGACCTCCTCCAGCGCGTCGACCCGGAAGATCGGGCACATCATCTCCACGAAGTTCACGTAGCGCAGGCGGAAGCTCTTCTGCTGCAGCAGGGCCGCGAAGGAGAAATGGCTGTCGAGGGTGAGCGCGGGCTGGGCCAGGCGCAGCCCGCGCTCGGCGCAACAGGCGAAGAGCCCGTTGAGCGTGGCCACGTCGGCGGCGAGGTCCTCGTCGAAGAAGGCCACGTGGCTGTAGCGGCGCAGCAGCGCGGCGTGATCGTCCAGGAAGCCGGCATATCCGGCCACCTTGGTGCCCTCGCGGCGCTCGAAGAACAGCCCGTCCCCGGTGATCTCCGGCAGGTCCGGGTCATAGGCGGAGAGGAAGACGTCATAGCTCCGCTCCGTCCCGGGGGCGAGCCATCCGGCATGCAGGCCCTGCGCGCCCACGCGCGAGACCAGCAGGAAGCGGCGTGGCGCGCCGCTCATGAACGGGCCCCGTGCAGGGGCCGGGCGGGGCGGGGGGCCGGCGGGACGGGCCCCCGGCATGTCGGGGAAAGGGCGTCGCGGCGGCGCGGGGGCGCCGGCTGTCGTGTTGCTGATATCATTCCTGACCTGACTACGCTTTTGCCCGGAGGCCGGTTCGGACAGCGGGCCGGGGCGCCCGGGGGCAATTCCCCGCAGGCCGGCCCGGACCGTGGCCCCGGGGAGATGAACTTACCTGCGGGGCCGGGGAATCCGACCCGCTCAAACCCGAACCGGACACGCCTGGCGGCCCGGCCCGCGGCCGGCAGCGCCAGCCCGGCCCGACCGGGCGCCCCCGGGACGGACCGGCAGGACCGGCCCGATCCGATGCGGAAGACGGACCGGCAGGGCCGGCCCGATCAAACATGCTTGCGGGCCCGCGCCACCCGGACGCCGACCCTTTCAATATCCCCGATCCTTTCGCCTCGGATGGCCCGCGTCAATGGCGCATCCGGGCGCAGGCGGCACAGACGAGGACATCGCGCATGACATCCCATTCCCCGGCCCCCCCCGCTCCGGCGCCCGGACCCCTGCCCGCGCAGGGCCCGGAGGCCGGCGGGCTGACCATCGCCATCGGCATCGCCACGGCCGGGCGCCGGGAGGTGCTGGCCGAGACCATCGCCTTTCTCGCCCGCCAGACCCGGCCGGCCGACCGGCTGCTGATCTGCCCCGCCGACCCGGAGGCCGACCTCGACCGCGCCGGGCTGGAGGCCGCGCAGCCGGGGAGCGCGGTGGTGCGCGCGCCGCGCGGGCTGTGCAACCAGCGCAACGCGCTGATCCGGGCGGCGGGGGAGGCCGACCTGCTGGTGTTCCTGGACGACGACTTCCTGCCCTGCCCGGATTTCCTGGCCGAGGCCGAACGGCTGTTCCGCGCCGCGCCGGAGGTGGTGATGGCCACGGGAACGGTGCTGGCCGACGGTATCCTCGGGCCGGGGCTGACCTTCGCGGAGGGGCTGGCGGCGCTGGAGGCGGCCGGCCCCGCGCCGGGCGACGCCCCGGTGGAGGTCTACAACGGCTATGGCTGCAACATGGTGGTGCGGCTGGCGCCGGTGCGCGGGCAGGGCCTCGCCTTCGACGAGGACCTGCCGTTCTACGCCTGGCTGGAGGACGTGGACTTCAGCCGCCGGCTGGCCGCGCACGGGCGGATCGTGAAGAGCCCGCGGCTGCGCGGCGTGCACCTGGGCTCGAAGCGCGGGCGCTCGCCGGGGCGGCGGCTGGGCTATTCGCAGATCGCCAACCCGGTGCACCTGCTGCGCAAGGGCACCCTGTCACGCGGCCGGGCCCTCCGGCAGATGCGGCGCAACCTGCTCGCCAATGCCGCGCGGGCGGCCTGGCCCGAACCCTGGGTGGACCGGCGCGGCCGGCTGGCGGGCAACCTGCTGGCGCTGGCGCATGCCCTCACCGGGCGGCTGAGCCCGGGGCGGGTGCGCGACATGAGCTGACCAGGTGCCCCCCCGTGGTGTCGGGGGCGACCGGTGCGGCGCCCCCGGCCGCGCAGGCGCCGGGCGGGGCGATATCCGTGCGGTGAAGGAGGGGCGCCGGGCAGGACGACATCGGGCGGTGAAGGCAGGGGCTTCCCCTCGGGGGGGATCGACCCCCCGCTCGGGGAACGACGCGCGCCGCGCGCGGGCCCCGCTCCGCTATCTGCGGCGCAGGACGCGGGCCGGGAGGCGGGCGGCGCGCGCCACCACCACGGCCTCGATGCCGCCGGGCCGGCCGAAGACCCGCCACAGGCCCAGCGTGACGGCGAGAAACACCAGCATCGCTGCCCCGGCCAGCAGCGCGCAGGCCGCCACCAGCCCGACCCCGACCGGGATCCCCGCAAGCCAGGGCCCGCCCGCGAGCAGCACCCCGGCCATCGGCACCAGCGCCGCGGCAGGCCGCCAGACCGCCGCCGCCTGCCGGCCGAGCGACAGGCCGATCAGCCGGCGCACGATCAGCCCGGAGACCACGATCACCACGAGATTGGCCAGCGCGCGCGCCACGATCGCCCCCCAGATGCCGAACCACAGGATGCCCAGCAGCGTGGCCGGCAGCTTGAAGGCGAATTCCAGCACGATCTGCAGCGTGGTGTAGCGGGTGCGGTCGAGCACCATGGCGAGCGACTGCATGGGGCGCACCGGCAGCGGCATCAGCCCGCAGAGCGCGAGCCAGGTGAGCATCGGGGCGACCTCGATCCACTGCGGCCCCAGCGCCAGCCGCACGGCGGGCCCGGCCATCAGCGCGAGGCCCAGCAGCAGCGGCCCGGTGACGAAGACCACGGCGTTCGAGGCCTTGCAATAGGCCGCGCCCAGCGCCTCCGGCGCATGGGCCAGCGGCGCGAACCCGGCCATGAGCGGGCGCAGCAGCGGCACCAGGATGGCCTGGTAGGGGATGGTGGCGAGATCATTGGCCAGCGAGAACCGGCCGAAGAGCCCGGGCTCCAGGAAGCGGCCGAGCATCAGCTTGTCCATCTGCCAGTTGATGGCCGAGAACAGCTGGTAGAGGCTGTTCCAGCCCACCATGTCGGCGAAGCGGTGCCACTCCGAGAGGGTGAGGCGCGGCCGGTGCGGGGCCAGCACGTAGGAGAGCGAACTGGTGACCACCGGGGTGGTGACCGTGCCCGCGGCAATGGCCCAGTAGCTGCCCGTGCCCAGCGCCAGGCCGGCCGCGACGAGGAGCGCCAGGGTCTTGCCGGTGATGTCGAGGGCGGCCTCGCGGCGGAAATCCAGCCGCTGCATGAACAGCACCATGCGCGGGCTCATCATGCCGCGCATCACCGGGCCGAGGCCGAGCACCAGCAGCAGCGCGGTCAGCCGCGGCTCCTGGTAGAGGGCGGCGACGGGCCAGGCCAGCGCGCCGAGCAGCGCCGCGATCACCAGCCCGCGCAGCAGGCCCAGGGTGAGCGCGGTGTCGAACATCGCCACGCTCGGGTCCGTCACCCGCACGAGGGACTGCATCAGCGGCAGTTCCAGCACCGCCTCCACGATCAGCACTACGGTGAGCGCCATGGCCACCAGCCCGAAATCCTGAGGGCCGAGCAGGCGGGCGAGAATGAGCAGGAGGAGAAAGTCGATGGCCTTGGAGGCGAGCTTCCCGGCCACGAGCCAGATGCCGGCTCCGGCCGTCCGCTCGGACAGGCTGCGGGGATCATGTTTCATGGAATCACTTCGAACAAAGGGATCACGGGAACGGATGCGCCCGGGGGCGCGGGCCGACCGTCGGAAAATGCCGGGGCCGGGAACGGTGCGGGGTGGAAAGGACCGGCGCCGGGACCGGCCAGGCCTCCCCCCGGGGGGCAGCGACCGGCGCCGGGCACGCGGCCGGGATGACAGGCGGTGCGGATCAATTCCGGGTCGGGACCCCCCCTGCGCGACCGCTTCGCCGCACAGGACAACAGGCAGGGCCGCCACGAGGGTCTCCACGGGGCGGCGCAGGGGCGCAACGCCCCCCGGCACATGGGGCAAACCTACACCCGATGATGCGCCGCAACCAAGGAGAAATGCCCGGGGTGGGGCTCAGGCGCTTTGCGCCACCCGGAGCCTGCGGAACGCGTTCAGCGTGCTCTCCGTGCGGACGATCGTGTTGTAGAACGCGCAATCAAAGCGATGCTCTTCGGAGATGGCGTCGATCTCGGCCTCGCTGAGGTCGCTGCGACTGATGATCTTCGCATCCTCTCCGGTCACGTTCTGGCGCGAGGCACGCACCTCGATCTTCGCATCCATCGCATCGAACAACTGCTGAATGAAACCGTTCATCCGGTTCTGCGGGGCGAAGGCGAACTCCACCGGCTTGCCGCCGGGCGAGCGCAGCAGGCCGCCATCCATCGTCAGGCCACCGAAAAGCTGGCGCGACATCGGGCTGCCCCCGAACTGCTCACTGCGCCAGAAGCTCTCGAAATCGGGGAACCGCCGCCGAAAATCCTCATACCACGTATGAGCCGGGGAGGAATTGTAGTTGTAGTGGGACACCAGACGATCAATCGGATCGCGAATGACGCATGCGACAACAATCCGTTCTTCCGGGATGTGATCCAAAATCTCATAAGTGCTGAAATGGCCCGTATAGAACTGGCACTTTTTATCACGGACGTCACCGAAATAGGAGCGGATACTCCCTGGGATATCCTTGTGGTCGACATGGAATGATTTGAAGTGAGCCTTGAACGGCTCGTAGAAGGAGACTCCGGCAGTTTTTGGAACGTGACAGTGAACAATGCAGTCAAAATATTTCTTATTTTTGAATGCGTCTCCAAGGCGCCAAGTGGATTCCATGAGGTACCGGGAAATTGACCTCCCATCTTCTTCCGATGTGAGATTATCTAGGGTTCTCTTCATTTTATCATGACCTCTTTCGGTATCAATTGATGATCCCGCAAGCCTACTGAAGGCATCATCCGCCTTTTCGCTACTTACAATTACGCGGAGTGTCCAGACACTTATGGGTCGGGTCCTGCTGACGCAGAGTGGTTGCGCAGGCCCTGCCAGAGCCGGATTGCGGCGCGTCCGCCACGGGCATCACAGGGCGCGCACGGCACCTGCCATTCCTGACGCTCCGGCATCCGTGCGGCCGTGCCGGCCCTTGCCCGGATCACGCCGGGCTATTGTACCACGAAATCGGCGTGGAGGGCGCCTGCGACCTTGATGGCCTTGAGGATGTCGATCATGTCGCGCGGCGAGATGCCGAGGGCGTTCAGGCCCTGGACGAGCTGGGAGAGCGAGACCGTGTCGTCGACCACCGCGAGCTGGGTGCCGGCATCGGCCTGGATCTCGGCATCCGTGCGCGGCACGACCACGGTGTCCCCGCCGCGGGTGAAGGGGTTGGGCTGCACGACGAGCGGCGTCTCGGAGATGCGCAGGGTCAGGTTGCCCTGGGCGATGGCCACGCGCGAGACGCGCACGTCATTGCCCAGAACGATGGTTCCCGAGCGCTGGTCGACCACCACGCGGGCGCGCTGATCGGGGGTGACCTCGATGTTCTCGAGCCGGGCGATGAGCTGGGCCGGGGGCACGCCCGAGGCGGCGAGATCGAGCTGGACGGTGCCGGAATCCTGCATGCGGGCGATGTTGCGCCCCAGGCCGGTGTTGATGGCGGTGGCGATGCGGCTGGCGGTGGTGAAATCCGGGTCGCGCAGGGCGAGGCGCAGGTTTTCCATCGTGGCGAAGTTGAACGGGATCTCGCGTTCCACCCGGGCACCGCCGGGGATGGTGCCCGCGGTGGGCACGCCCTGGGTGACACTGGCGGCCGCGCCCTGTGCCACGACGCCGCCGGCCAGGATGCCGCCTTGCGCGACGGCGTAGATCTGGCCATCCGCGGCATTGAGCGGGGTCATGATCAGCGTGCCGCCGAGCAGGCTCTTCGCATCGCCGATCGCCGAGACGATCACGTCGATGCGCGAGCCGGCGCGGGCGAAGGGCGGCAGCGTGGCGGTGACCAGGACCGCGGCGACGTTCTTGGGGCGGAACTGCTCGCCCGAGACGTTGATGCCCAGCCGCTCCAGCAGGTTGGCGAGGGCTTCCTCGGTGAAGGGGGCGTTGCGCAGCCCGTCGCCGGTGCCGTTCAGCCCGACGATCAGCCCGTAGCCGACCAGGTCGTTGCCGCGCACGCCATCGACTTCCACGAGGTCCTTGATCCGGGCCGAGGCGGCCTGGCCCGTGCCGGGGAAGGCGGCGGTCAGCAAGGCGCAGAGCGCCAGCAGGAAGCGGGCGGTGCGGGTCATGGGCAGGGCCTTTCGCGGCAGGCGGGGCAAGTGTCAGGCATGGGGGTCGGCGGTGTGGCAGGGGCCCGGGCGGGCGGGGGCATTGCGCGGATCACCTCAGGTAGAGGGTGAGCGACATGGAGGTGAGCCGCGAGGTGACGGTATAGAGCGAGGCGAGCTGGCTCTCGAGTTCGGCGAAGCGGGCCGCGGTCTCGTAGGGATCGACGGCGATCATCTCGGAGCGGGCCAGTTCGAGGGCGGATTGCTCCGCGGTGGTGCGGGTGGCCGCATCCTCGATCCGGGCTTCCTGGACGCCCAGCGCATTGCCGAGTTCGACCACGGCGAGGCGGGCGTTCACGATCACGGTGCCCGCGTCCTGCAGCAGCAGGGCCTGGGCGGGGGCATCGTCGGCGAAGTCGGATTCGACGGCCATCACCGCGGTGGCAAGCCCCTGCATGATCCGGCGCAGGGGCTCGGCATCGGCGCGCAGGGCGTAGTCGGCGTATTCGCCGTCCCCGGTTTCGACGGCCGGGGCGTTCTGGGTGGCGCCGCGATAGGCGGAGGTGGCGAAGCCGCCGGCGGGGTCGTTGAAATAGGTATCGATGGCCGCGAGGGCGGAGGTGGCGTCCGGGGCGGCATCGACCAGGGTGCGGATCTCGGCGATCATGTCTTCGGAGGAGATCAGCGGCGTGGTGTCGACCGCCGCGCCGGCGAAAAGGCTGCGCCCGGCGAAGGAGGCATTGAGCGTGCTGACGACCGAGCCGAGGCCGTTGCGCGCCTGGCCGGCCTCGGTTCGCGCGGCAATGAGGTCGTTGCGGCCGATCTCGGCGAGCAGGTCGATCCCGACATCGACGGTGGTGGCGGTGATGGTCTGCAGGCTCGACTGGGTGAGCGCCGAGCGCGAGGCGGCCAGCGACAGCGTGTCGGTGCGCGCGGTGAGCCGCGCGATCCGGGTCTCGATGCCGTAGAGACGGCGCGGGTCGCCGCCCGTGGCCTCGAGGATGTCGGTCTTGCGGAAGGTGGTGAGCTCGGTGCCCGCCCGTTCCAGCGCGGCGGAGAGCGAGGCGTTGCTCCGCGACAGGCGCAGGTGGGAGAGCAGGTCGGGGGTGGTGCCGATCATGGTGTCAGATCTCCAACAGCTGCTGCAGCATTTCGTCGATGGCGGTGATCACCCGCGCGTTGGCGGCATAGGCGGTCTGGACCAGGAGCAGGTCCTGCATCTCCTGGTCGGTGTCCACGCCGGTGAGCGAGAGTTCGTGTTCGCGCAGGGCGCTGGCCTGGCCGGAGGCGTAGCTGGCCGTCGCGTCGCGCGTTGCCGCCTCGCCGAGGACCAGCGAGGAGAGTTCGGAGGCGAGGGTGGCGGCGGAGAAGGTGCCGCTCACCCCGGTGACGGCGCTGGCCGGGAGGCGTTCGCTGAACGCCGCGTCCATGGCGCGCAGCAGCGTATCGTCGCCCGACAGGCCCTGGGTGACGGCGTTGATGCCGTCGCGCAGGCGCCACAGGCTGCCGCCCCGCGACGGGTCGACCGCGGCATTCACCTCGATCCGCCCGGCGAGGCCGGTGGTGTCCAGCGGGTCCAGCGCACTGCCGGCGTCGGTGAACAGGCCGGGGTCGCCGACGGCGAGGGTGGTGTCGACCGCGGGGTCCTCGAAACGGGCGACGAGATCGGCGGCGAGCGCGTCGAGCCGGGCCGTCGCCTCCGGGAGGGCGACGTCGCGCAGCTCGAACGCGGCGGCGAGGCGGCCGCCCTCGAGCATGCCGGAGCCCTGGCCGATGTCCATGTCCCGGCCGTTGAGGGTGAGCCCGGAGAGCCCGCCGGAGGCCAGGGTCATGTCGGCGGTGATGGTGGCGGTGCGCTCGAAGCCCAGTTCAAAGGCGCGGCCGTCGAGCAGGGTGGCCCCGCCGGCGGAGTAGAGCGCCACCTGGTCATTGCGGCGCGCGACGCGCAGCGGGATGATCTCGTTCACCTCGTCGATCAGGCGCTGGCGCTCGTCCTCGAGGGCGGCGGTATCGGCGCGGGCGGAATTGCGCACCAGGATCTCGCGGTTGAGATCGGCGATGGCGGCAAGGTTGGTGTTCACGGTGGTCACGCCGGCGTCGATGGCGCCGTCGGCCTCCTCGCGCAGGGCGCGGGTTTCGGCGGCGGCGGAGTTCAGCGCGCCGGCATAGGCGCGGGCGGTCTCCAGCAGGGTGCCCTGCAGGGTGGTGGATTCAGGAGTGTCGCCGAGGGTGGCGAGAGCGGTGCCGAAGGCGGTGGCGCGGGTGGCGAGGGCGCCGTCGGCCCCGGGTTCGCCGATGACTTCGGCGAGGCGGGCGAGGGCGCTCGTGAGCAGGGCGCTGCCGCTTTCGAAGGCTTCGGCCCGGCGCCGGTCGGCGGTGGCGCGGAGGTCCGTGGCGCGCGAGATGCCGTCGACGCGCACCCCGCCGCCGGAATTGCCCACCATCCGCGAGGACAGCGCGACCGACCGTCGGGCGAAGCCGTCGGTCATCGCGTTCGCCACGTTGTCGGAGACCGCCCCGGCCCGCCGGGAACTGGCGACGAGGCCCGAGTAGGCGTTGTTGAGGGCCTGGCTGATGCTCATCGCTCTGCTCCTTCAGGGACGCGGGCCGGCGGGCCGGTCAGCGCTTGAGATTGGTGGTTTCCTGCAGCATCTCGTCGACGGTCTGGATGACCTTGGCGTTCGAGGAATAGGCGCGCTGGGTCTGGATCATCTGGGTGAGTTCGGCAGCGATGTCGGTGGCCGATTCCTCCAGCGCGTAGCCGTTCACCTCGCCTGTCGGGCCGGCACCGGCGTCCCAGAGGTAGAACTGGCCCGATTCCTTGGTGACCGAGAAGGTCTGGTTGCTCTCGGCCTTCAGCCCGTTAGTGTTGGGCACCGAGACCAGGGGCACCTGGTAGATGGTGCGGGTGAAGCCGGTGTCGTAGATGGCGTTCAGGAAGCCGTTCTGGTCGATCTCGACATCGGTGAGCGTGCCGGCGGGCGCGCCGTCCTTGAAGATGCCCACCGGGGCGAATTCGGCGGCGAGCTGGGTGAGGTTGTCGGTATCGCCCGGCGCGCCGATGTCCACGGTCAGCGCGTTGCCCGAGGAGAGCGTGAGGGAGAGCTTGCCCGTGGTGATGTCATAATTGGTGAGCGGGGTCACGCTGAGCAGGGCGCCGCCCATGCCGGCGGTGTCATCGAAGGTGACGGTGATGGTGTCGAGCACGCCGCCCGTATCGGAGAATTCCACCGTCCACTCATTGTCCGCGGCCCCCGTGGGGGTGAAGGTGGTGGTGAGGGTCTGCGAGGCGCCGAGCGTGTCGTAATACTCGATGGGCAGTTCCAGCGTGTCGCCGGCGGTGCCCGCGGTGACCGCGTCCTGGGCGGCGGTGGCCGGCAGGTTCACGCCGAGCTCGATCTCCGATGTCTCGCGCGCGGAGTAGCCGGAGGCGATCCGGATCGGTTCGAGCCCGCTGGCGCTGTCCCGGGAGTTGGACGGGATCGAGCCGTCGGTACTTGCCGCCCAGCCCATCAGGACCAGGCCGGAGGCGGTGGTCAGGTAGCCCTGTTCGTCGGCGCGGAACGAGCCGGTGGTGGTGAGCAGCAGCGGCGGGTTCAGCACGCCGGCGCCGATGGCCGAGATGGTGCTGACCGGCAGCATCCCGACGCCGGAGACCGCGATGTCGGTGGAATTCGTCGTGCCGACCAGGGTGCTCTTGCCCGAGACTTCCCGATAGCTCTGTGCCCGCACGCCGCCGGCGGTGTAGCTGCCCGCGCTCTCGGTGAGCACGAGGGAGGAGAAGTCCGTGCCGGCGCGCTTGTAGCCGTAAGTGGCCGAGTTCGCGATGTTGTCGGAGATCGTCGCGAGGCGCGAGGCGTTGGCGAACAGCCCGGTCACGCCGGCATTGAGCGAGGAGGAGATGGTCATGTCTTTCCCTTCGGCGGAAGCAAACGGCTCTCTGATGTGGCATGACCCCAGCGGGCCCGGCTCTGCCTTCCATCTCTGCCCCCCGAGCCCTTAAGGCTCTCCTAACCGTGAGGACGCGGGCCGGTGGGGAAATGCATCGCATTCAAGGCGTTTTGCTGCGCTCGAGATCGGTGCGCAGGAAGGTGATGGCGATGCGGCGATTCTGCGGGGCGAGGGGGTCCTCCACGGCGGGAGAGCTGGCCCCGTGGCCGGTGATGCGGCGAAAGCGCGTGCTGGCGATCCCGTCGGATTCCAGCAGGCGGCGCGCGGCCTGGGCGCGGTCGGTCGAGAGCTCCCAGTTGCCGTAGCCCGTGCCGGCGAAGGGCAGGGCGTCGGTGTGGCCCTCCACCGCGATCGGGTTCTGCAGCAGGCCGCCCACCTCGGCCACCAGGTCGAGCAGGGCGCGCATCTTCACCGAGGGCTCCGCCGTGCCGGGGCCGAACAGCGGCGGGCCCTCGCGGTCGACCAGCTCGATGATCAGCCCCTCGTCGGTGACGCGGGTGGAGATGTGGGTGAGCAGCTCGTCCTCCACGTCGCTCTCCCCGCTGTCGCCGCGCAGGAGATTCTGGACCGCGGAGAAGGCCTGGTCCTCGTGGCTGGGATCGGCGCTCTCGTAATCCCTGTCCGGCTCCTTCTCGTCGTTGGTGCCGTCGCCGCGGTAATCCTCGCGCGCGCCGATGCCGCTTTCGGTGAGCTCGTCATCGGCGGCCACGGTCTTGCCCGCGAACAGCCCGTCACCGCCGGAGGAGAGCCGCGAGATCGGGATGCTGGGGCTGAAATAATCCGCCAGGCCCTTCTTCTGGTCCTCCGTGGTGGCGTTGAGCAGCCACATGAGCAGGAAGAAGGCCATCATCGCGGTCACGAAATCCGCGTAGGCCACCTTCCAGGCGCCGCCGTGGTGACCCTCTCCCGCGACGATCTTCTTGCGCTTGATGATCGGTCGCGCGTTGTCTCCCTTGGCCACCCTCGCCTCCTCGCGATCCTCGTTCTGCCTGCAGGCTCGGGCGGAAAGCTTGCCAAGCGGTTGCCGCGCCGCCGCGCGGATCGCGACAATTCGAGAGGCTTTCGGCACGCGCTTAAGCCCTTGGCAATAGAGAGCGGCGAAAACTCCGGCCTCGTTCCCGGACCGCTGGTGTGTCCGGGCCCCGGAGATCCCCCTGGAACAGGTGCGGCCCCCCGGGTGGCGGAGAAGCCGTTCGAGGCAGGGGACCAGATGAGCGAAGCCGGGCAGACCATCGTTGCGCGAAAGATCAGCTCGGCGCGCGTGAGCCGCTCCCCGATTCCCCAGGTGGAGATGATCGGCGAGGATTTCGCCAAGCTGCTGGACGACCGGCTGCGCAGGCTGCTGCGCACCATCACCTCCTCGATCATCCTCGATTGCGAGGTGCGCAAGCTCTCCCGGGTGCTCGAGGCGATTCCGGTGCCGGCGATGCTGGGCGTGGTCGACGTGAAGAACTCGCCGGCCGCCGCGCTGGTCAACATCTCCAACGACCTGATCTATCACATCGTCGATCTGCGCATGGGCGGGGACACCGAGCAGTCCCCGGTGCCCACCGCGCGCTCGATCACGCCGCTCGACTGCGCGCTGTGCTCGGATTTCGTCAATGCGCTGATCGGCGCCTTCACCCAGGCGATCAGCATGTATCTCGGCGCGCCGGAAATGGAATGGATGTCGCTGCGCCAGTTCGAGCAGCACGTCACCATGGCCCGCATCGCCCCGGACAATGCCGACGTCCTGGTGCTCAACGTGAGCCTGGACATCGGCGAGGCGGCGCGTTCGGGGGATTTCGACATGGTGATCCCGCTCTCCGTGCTCGACAGTTTCAAGGCCGCCTCGCAGCGCCGCCCGCAGGACGCGGCGGAGCGCAACATGCTCGACCTGTGGTCGAACCGGATGAGCCGCGCGGCGCGCGAGGCCCCGGTGCGCATCACCTCCGTCATCCACCGCCTGCACCTCGACCTCGGCTCCATCCAGGCCTGGAGGGAGGGCGACGTGCTCGAGATCCCGGCTGCGGGCCGCAACCGCATCGAACTGATGCTGAGCGGGCAGGACGAGGTTCCCATCGCCATCGGACGGCTGGGAGCCTTCGAGGAACAGAAGGCGGTGAAGCTCACGCTCCCGCCCGACCCCGACTTCGTGAAGCACATCCGCAGCCTGACAGGAGAGCCCGGCGCATGACACCGACACACACCTTCCCGCCCCGGCCGACCTTGCCGGCGGCGGAGGCCTTTCTGGCCGAGATGCGGGAGACCTCCGCAGCCCCGGTCATCGACGCGAGCACCGTCGAGGACCTGCCCACCGCCTTCGTCCTGGCCCTCACCGCCGTCGGGCGGGCGCTGGGCGAGCATGGCGACAAGATCAGCGTGATCCGGCCCAGCGCCGGGTTTGTCGATGCGTTTTCGGATCTCGGTCTGTTCCAGGACCTGATGAAGATGGAGTTCTGCCAATGAAACGGATTCTGGCCGTGGATGATGCCGTATCCCTGCGCAACATGTTGTGCGATTGCCTGCGCGGTGCCGGGCACGACGTCTATGAGGCCGGCAACGGCCAGGAGGCGCTGGACCAGCTCAAGGCGCACAAGCCCGACATCGTGATCACCGACCTCACCATGCCGGTGATGGACGGGCTCGATTTCATCGAGGCGGCGCGCAAGGAGCCCGAAGGTCAGGGCCTGCCGATGCTGCTGCTGACCACCGAGACCGCGGACCGGCTCAAGCAGCGCGCCCGCGCCGTGGGGGCCACCGGCTGGCTCACCAAGCCCTTCGACCCCGACCAGGTTCTCAAACTGGTCGACCAGCTGACCTGAACGAAGGGAGCGTGACATGGCGATGGACGATGCAGAAGACTATCAGGCGATCTTCTTCTCGGAATGCTCCGAGCTGCTGGTCGACCTGCAGGAACGGCTCGACGAACTGCTCGACGGGGGCGGATCGATGGATACGGTGAACGCCGCCTTCCGGGCCGTGCACTCGATCAAGGGTGGCGCGGCGGCCTTCGGCTTCCGCGACCTCATCGCCTTCGCGCATGTCTTCGAGACGGTGATGGACCAGGTCCGGTCCGAGACGCTCGAGCTCACGCCGGAAGTGTGCAGCATCCTGATGCGCGCCGGCGACGTGATCGCGGTGCTCGTGGAGCATGCGCGGGACGGGGGCGAGCTGCCGGAGGAGCGCGTGGAGCGCGTCCTGGGCGAATTGCGCGAGCTGGGCAATCTCGAGGCCCCGGCGGAAAAGCCCGCCGAGGCGGCGCCCGCCCCCGTGGCGGAGGAGGTGCTCGAGGAGGGTGGCTTCCACGAGTTCTCCGTGACCATCACCATCAGTGACAACTTCCTGTTCTCGGGGCACGACCCGCTGAAGATGATCCGTGCGCTGAAGGCGCACGGGCTCTCCAGGGTCACGCCGCCCGAGACCATCGCGCCGCTGGCCGAGATCGATCTGCACGCCGGCGGGCTGACCTGGACGCTCGACTTCGAGAGCGATGCGCCGGCCTCGGCGCTCGACGGGTTCTTCGACATCTACCGGCATGCCGCCGACATCGACGTGATCCTGCCCGCCCCCGAGGAGGGGGCGGATCCCGCGGGGGAGTCTGAAGCGCCGCCGGCAGCGGCGGCTCCTGCGCAGGCCCCGGCGGTAGCGGCTCCGCCCGCGGAGGCTGCCCCGGCCAGGCCGGCCGCGGCCTCCGGTGGCGGCGGGCGCGGTGCCGGCGCGGCCGGCGGCGGCAACGGCGGCGGGAGCAGCGGCGGCGACGGTGGCGAGCATCCGGTCGAGAAGCCCAAGATGGCCAAGTCGCTGCGCGTCGAGCTGCCGCGCATCGACCGGCTGGTGAACCTCGTGGGCGAGATCGTCATCACCCAGGCGGTGATGGCCCAGAAGCTCTCGGAGATCGACACTTCCGGAAATCTCGAGCTCGGCCACGCGGTCGAGAGCATGACCCGCCAGACCCGCGAGCTGCAGGAAAGCGTGATGGCGATCCGCGCGCAGCCGGTGAAATCGGTGTTCCAGCGCATGCCGCGCGTCGTGCGCGACCTGTCGGACACGCTGAAGAAGGAGGCGCGGCTGGTGCTCGCGGGCGAGCATACGGAGGTCGACACCACGGTGATCGAGGAGCTTGCCGAGCCGCTCACCCACATGCTGCGCAACTCGATGGACCACGGGCTGGAGGGCAATGACGAGCGCGAGCAGCTCGGCAAGTCGCGCATCGGCACCATCCGCCTTGCCGCCGAGCATCGCGGCGAGCGGGTGATCATCTCGATCGAGGACGACGGCCGCGGCATCAACCGCGAGCGGGTGCTCTCCAAGGCGATCGAGAAGGGGCTCGTGCAGCCCGAGGAGCAGCTCACCCCGGACGACATCGACAACCTGATCTTCCATCCCGGCTTCTCGACCGCCTCCGAGATCTCCTCGGTCTCGGGCCGCGGCGTGGGCATGGACGTGGTCAAGAAGAAGATCCAGACCCTCGGCGGCCGCTGCACGCTCAGGAACGTGCCGGGCAAGGGCCTGAAATTCATGATCACCCTGCCGCTCACCCTCGCGGTGCTCGACGGGATGACCATCTGCGTCGGCGACCAGCGTTTCATCCTGCCGCTGTCCTCGGTGATCGAGGCGCTCAGGATCGAGGACGACCAGACCGAGGCCCTGCCCAATGGCGGCCGGGTGATGTTCCTGCGCGGCCAGTACCTTCCGCTGATCTCGCTGCGCCAGGCGCTGCGGGTCGAGGGGCCGGTGCACCACGAGGACATGGCCATCGTGGTCGACACGGAAACCAACGGCCTGGTGGCGCTGCTCGTCGACGAACTCATCGGCCAGCGGCAGGTGGTGCTCAAGAGCCTCGAGGCGAATTTCCGCCGCGTCGAGGGTGTCTCGGGGGCCACCATTCTCGGCGACGGCCGCGTCGCCCTCATCCTTGACGTTCCCGCGCTTGTAAGAGGCGGTCCCGGGGCGTCTTCCGGCATGGAGATGTACCATTGAGCGATTTCGGCCTCCAGCTCGACGATCCGCAGGCCCAGGGCAGCGGACGCTCGAAACAGTACGTGACCTTCCTGGTGGGCGACCGGGTATACGGCGTCGACATCAAGCAGGTGCGCGAGATCAAGCAGTGGTCGCCGACCACCGCCTTGCCCAACCAGCCGCATTTCACCCGCGGCGTGCTGAACCTGCGCGGCACGATCGTGCCCGTGCATGACCTGCGCGCGCGGTTCAGCGGCGAGATGACGGAGGCGACGGAGAACCACGTGGTGGTGATCGTCGCGATCCGCGAGCAGACCGTGGGTGTGCTGGTCGATGCGGTCTCGGACATCGTCGCGGTGTCCTCCGACGAGATCCGGCCCGTGCCTTCCTCCGCCGGTGAGGGCGATACCAGCGCGATCTCGGGCCTGGTGAACACCGATGAGGTGATGGTTGCGCTGCTCGACCTCGCCTCGCTCTTCGGAACCCCGGGTTTCGAGACGCTCTGACCGCCCCGTCCCTTCGCCAACGGAACCTTGCCATGCGCATATTGCCCTCTGCCCTGTCCCGGAGCATGAGAACCCAGCTCACCATCATGGTGACGGGCCTGTGTCTTGTCATCGCCCTGGCGGTGGGCGGGATGAGTTATTTCAGTGCCCGGGACGCGGCACTCGCGCGGTCGGAGGCGGCTCTGAAGGCCAGGGCCGTGCGCGAGGCCGCGGCGGTGGCGGAGTATCTGTCCGGGGCCCGGTATGACCTGGAGTATCTCGCCGGCTCGGTGCGCGCGGGAGGGGGGGTGGCGGCCCTCCGGACGGGCTGGGAAACGGCAGACCCCGCCGCGATGCGCCGGCTCTACCTGGAGGGCAATCCCAATCCGGTGGGCAGCCGGCAGAAGCTCGACGATGCCGGCGACGGCTCGGCCTATTCGGCCGCCCATGCCCTCTGGCACCCGACCCTGCGCGCCTTCCAGCAAAACCGGGGGTATTACGACCTGTTCCTGATCGGGCCCGCGGGCCGGGTGCTCTACACGGTCTTCAAGGAGGCCGATTTCGGCGATGATCTCTCCAGGGCGCCACTGTCCTCCTCCGGGCTCGGGGAGGTCTACGCACGGGTGCGCGACGCCGGGCCCGGCGGCGGCGTGGCCTTCTCGGACTTCCGTCCCTACGCGCCGAGCGCCGGCGTGCCGGCAAGCTTCATGGCGCTCGGAATCTGGGGCGATTCCGGCGCGCTGGAGGGGGTGATTGCGGCGCAGATTCCCTCCGACCGCATCGAGGCCCTGCTCAAGGCCGAGGATGATCCGGACACGGGGCGCTACTCCTTCCTGATCGGCGCCGACGGCCTGCTGCGCAGCGACACGGACCTCACGACGCAGGACGACATCCTGTCCACCCGCTTCGACACCAGCACCCTGGAGGGGGATATCGACGTCGTGCCGGGCCTTGCCGGCACGCTGTCGCATGTCGCCATTGCCCCGGTTCAGCCGGTGCCCGGCTTCGGGTCGGGCGGCGGCTGGAGGCTGGTTTCCCAGGTGCCCGAGGAGGTGTTCCTCGGCCCGGTGCGCCAACTGGGCATGAGGATCCTTGCGATCTCGGCGCTGCTCGTGCTCGTCGCGGCTGTGCTGGGCTTCCTGCTCGCGCGCAGCTTCACCCGCCCGATCCTGGGCATCACCCAGGCGGTAAAGGTGCTTGCGGAGGGCAAGACGACCGATGTGCCCGGCTCCGGCCGGTCCGACGAGATCGGCGACCTGTCGCGCTCCCTCTTCGCGATCCACGAGGCCTCCGCCGAGGCCAAGCGCGTGGGGGCCGCGGTCGAGAGTTCCTCGGCGCTGTTCCTGCTCGCGGACGAAAACCGCCAGATCGTCTATCTCAACGGCGCACTGAAACAGACGCTGGAGAGTTCCCGGCCGTTCTTCGAGAAGCAGATCCCCGGCTGGGACGGCAGCTTCATCGGTCGCTATCTCGACACGTTCGGCCGCGGCGGCGTGCTGGAGCGGCGCAATCTCGAGGTGATGGATCATCCGATCTCCAGCGAGCTGAGCTTCGATGACCGGATGTTCGAGATGATCCTCGCCCCGGTCCTGCTCGATGACGGCACCCTGCTGGGCTATGTCACGCAATGGACCGAGCGGACCCGCCAGCGCCAGGCCGAACAGCAGATCGCGGCGATGATCGCGGCGATCGGCTCCGGGGACTTCTCCCGCCGGGTCGAGATCCAGGGCCAGGACGGCTTCATCCGCGAGGCGGCCCAGGGCGTCAACCGGATCGGCGAACTGGTGAGCGGCTTCCTCGGGGAGCTCGACACCGTGCTCTCCGCCCTTGCCGAAGGGGACATGACCGGGCGCATGGACATGTCGCGGGGCGGCCAGTACCAGCGGCTTGCCGAGGTCACCAACCGCAGCATCTCCACCCTGAGCGACCTCGTGGTGCGCATCTCCGCGGCCCAGGGCCGGATGACCAGCACCAGTCAGGCCATCCTCACCGGGGCGACCGATCTTGCCAAGCGGGCCGAGGAACAGGCCGCCTCGCTTGAGGAAACGGCCGCGACCATGGAGGAGATGACCGCCAACGTGCGCGCCAGCGCCGAGAATGCCACCAAGGTGACCGGGCTTGCCCGCGATGCGGCCGGGCGCGCCAGCGAAGGCCAGGAAGTGGTGAGCAACGCGGTCTCGGCCATGGTCAAGATCGAGGAGAGTTCCGGCAAGATCTCCGACATCACCGCGGTGATCGACTCGATCGCCTTCCAGACCAACCTTCTGGCGCTGAACGCGGCCGTCGAGGCGGCGCGGGCCGGCGATGCCGGCAAGGGCTTCGCCGTGGTGGCCTCCGAGGTGCGCACGCTCGCGCAGCGCTCCAGCCAGGCCGCCCGCGACATCAAGGATCTGATCCAGGACAGCTCGGCCCATGTCACCCGCGGCGTGGACCTGGTCAAGGGCACCGGCACCGCGCTCACGGGCATCGTGGAATCGATCACCCGCGTGGCCGGGACCATCGAGGAAATCTCCAATGCCAGCCGCGAGCAGTCGAGCGGCATCGAGGAAATCTCGAGCGTGGTCAGCAGCATGGACGAGCGCACCCAGGCCAATGCCCAGGTTGCGGAGGAGAGTGCCGGTTCCGCCCGCCAGATCAGCGAGGTCGCCGGCGAACTGGGCACGCTGATCGGGGTCTTCCGCACCGGCAAGACCGCGGCCACGGCCACGGTGTCCGGGCCTGCGCGGCGTCCGGCCTCGGCCCCCGCCTCCACCGGGGGCGAGCAGCATCAGGATGCGGAATGGGAGCGCCTCGCCCAGGCCCGGCGCGCCAGGCCGACCGCCTCTTCCACGTCGCCCTCGGCCAGCCCGGCAAAGCCGCCCGCCGCGCGCGCCGCCGCCAAGCCGGCAAAACCGGCCGCAGCGGCACGCCCTGCCGCCAAGCCGCCCGCACCGCTGCCGCGGGCCCCGCAGGCCCCCGCCGCCCGGCCGCGCGTTGCGGCGCCGGCTGCCCCCGCTGCGTCGCAGCGTGATGACGATTGGTCGGAGTTCTGAACATGTCGGTTGCCCCTCGCCCCTCCTCCACGCCTGCCACGACGGATGCCGGTCGCGAGGCAATTCTCTCCGAGGCCAATTTCCGCGCCATCAGCGAGCGGGTCTACCAGCTCACGGGCATCGTGCTGAAGGAGCACAAGCGCCAGATGGTCCATACCCGGCTCAGCCGGCGGTTGCGCGCGCTTGGCCTGCAGGATTTCGACAGCTATCTGCGCCTGCTCGACTCTCCGGAAAGCGCGACGGAGATCGGGGAGCTGATGAATGCCATCACCACCAACCTCACCTCCTTCTTCCGCGAGAGCCATCATTTCGACCATCTGCGCCGCGAGGTGGTCGAGCCCTGCATGGCGCAGGGGGCGTCGCGCTTCCGCATCTGGTCGGCGGGGTGTTCGACGGGCGAGGAGCCCTACACGATCCAGATGACCATGCAGGCGGCCGGTGCGCTTGCCCATCGCTGGGATTACCGGCTTCTGGCGACCGACCTCGACAGCAACGTCCTGGCCCGGGCCGCGGCGGGGGTCTATGCGGCCGACCGGGTGACGGGCGTGCCCCCTGCGGTGCTCTCCGCGGCGGCCAGCTCGCGGCCGGACGGGACGATCGAGATGCGCCCGGTGCTCAAGGCGCCGATCCGTTTCCGCCAGCTCAACCTGCTGCATCAATGGCCGGTAAAGGGCCCGTTCGACGCCATTTTCTGCCGCAACGTACTGATCTACTTCGACGCGGAGACCAAGCTCGGCATCGTTGATCGCTTCGCCGACCTGCTTGCCCCGCATGGGGCGCTCTACCTGGGACATTCGGAATCCCTTCTCGGCGAACACCCCAAGCTTCTGTCCTGCGGACGGACCACCTACAGGAGACGCGCATGAGCACTGCTGCCGACCGCGGCCGCCCGGGCCATTTCTGGGACCCCAAGATCAACGCGATGACCCAGACGGTCCTGCCCGGTTTCCATGCCGTGACCGACGAGAAGGACCTCGCCCTCGTCACGCTGCTCGGCTCTTGCGTGGCCGCCTGCATCCGTGACCCCCAGCTCGGGGTGGGCGGGCTCAATCATTTCCTGCTGCCCGGCGATACGAACGGCGACCAGAAATCGGCCCGCTACGGCGTGCACGCGATGGAGGTCCTGATCAACGACATCCTCAAGCGCGGTGGCTCCAAGGGGCGGCTCGAGGCGAAGGTCTTCGGCGGCGCCAACGTGATCGACGTCTCCGCGGCCGAGACGGTGGGAGACCGCAATTCGCGTTTCGTCGCCGATTACCTGCGTCGTGAGGGCATCCGCATCACCGCCCAGGATCTCGGCGGTGACCGGGCGCGCCGGGTGTTCTTCTTTCCCGATTCCGGGCGCGCCTCGGTGCTGAAGCTGCCGATCGCGGACAACCGGCGCCTGCGCAACGAGGAAATGGCGCTGCGCAGCAAGGCCCAGGCCGCGCCGAAGGCCGGCGGCGTGGAGCTGTTCTGATGATGCGGGGGGGGCGTCCGATCCGCGTCGTCGTTGTCGATGACAGCTCGCTGATGCGCGCGATGATCCGCTCGGCCCTCTCGGGGGAGGGCGATATCGAAGTGGTGGGCCTTGCGGCGCATGTCGGCGAGGGGCGGGAGATGATCCGCAACCTCGATCCCGATGTGATCACCCTCGATGTGGAAATGCCGGGGATGAGCGGGCTCGATTTCCTCGAGAAGATCATGACCTTGCGGCCGACGCCGGTGGTCATGGTCTCCTCGCTCACCGCCCGCGGCACCGAGACGGCGCTCGAAGCCCTGTCGATCGGGGCTGTCGATGCCATCGCCAAGCCGGACAGCCCGCAAGCCACTGCGGCCTGGGGGCCGCTGCTGCGCGACGTGGTCCGGGTGGCCGCCGCGGCCCGGGTGCAACGCCGGGCCGTGCGCGCGCCGGTGGCGCGTGCCGCGGCGGCGCCCCCGGCGTCCGCCCGCCGGCCCGCCGCCGCGCCGACCGGGCGCCGCATGGTCGCGATCGGCGCGTCGACCGGCGGCGTGGGCGCGCTGGGCCAGCTCTTCCAGGTGCTCGGGAGACGCTGTGCCTTGCCCATTCTCATCACCCAGCACATGCCCGCCGGCTACACCGAACGCTTCGCCGGCCGGCTCGCGACCGAGACCGGGCTCGACGTGGCCGAGGGCCGCGACGGGGAAATCATGCGGGCCGGAATGATCCGCATCGCCCCTGGCGACCGGCACATGACTGTCGCGCGCAGTGGCGCAGGCCTCATCGTGCAGGTCGGCGGCACGGAGCCGGTCTCCGGTCATTGCCCTTCGGTCGACCGGTTGTTTCATTCCGTGGCCCAGGCTGCGGGGGAGCAGGCGCTGGGCGTCATCCTCACCGGCATGGGCCGGGACGGAGCCGACGGCCTCCTGGCAATGCGCCAGGCCGGCGCACGCTGCCTTGGCCAGTCCCCAGACAGTTGCGTCGTCTACGGCATGCCCAAGGCGGCAATGCAGCTCGGTGCGGTGGCCGAGGAACTCAACATCCCCGCTCTCGCGGAGCGGATCGCGGCGCAGGGCAGCGCCGGATCCGCCCGCCATGCCATGTGACCCCAAGCAAGGAGACCTCCCATGCCCGCAGCCAAATCTCTCAAAGTCCTCGTCGTCGATGACCAGCAAACCATGCGGGGCCTCGCCCGGCAGGCGCTCAAGCATATCGGGGTGGTCGATGTGTCTCTCGCCGCCACCGGCGAAGGCGCGCTCGACGTGATGAACACCAAGATGTTCGACGTGGTGATCTCGGATCTCAACATGCCCGGGCTTTCCGGGCTCGACCTGGCGCGCAAGATCAAGAGCCATCCGGTGTTCAACCGAATCCCGGTCTTCCTCGCGACGTCCGATGCCTATCGCGACCAGGCGACGGCAGATCTCGTGGATCAGTTCGTGGCCAAGCCCTTCAGTGCCGCGGACATGCGCAAGGCGCTCGAGGCGCATCTCGGGGCGCTGAGCTGAGCCTCTCTCCGGGATGGTGGCACACGGGCCCTGACCGGGGGCCGTGAAGAGCAGGCGGGCAGGTGGCGATGAGCCTCTGCCGCCTTTCGGGAAGGCTGGATGGGCCCGGGGGCACCCGTCGTCCCGGATCCCGGCCGCTGACAGGGGACGGAGGGACCGCAGGGTCCCGACGCGGATCCGGAGGCGGGGGGCAACGCCCCTCTCCGACGGATCCGCTTCCCGTTCCGGGGTCAGTCCTCGTCCGAGGCCTCGGGCTGGTTGAGCCGGATCGCGCCGCGTTGCGAGAGGCCCTGAATCGCCTTTACCAGTTCGGCCTGGGCCGCCTCGCCTTCCTTCAGCGGCGGAGCCTGCATGGCGGCCAGATCCTCGGTCATGCGCTCCGAGAGGCGCTTGGAGAGATTGCCGAGGATGAATTCCACCACTTTCGGGTTGGTCTCCATGCCGGTCTTGAGGGCTGCCATGAGCACCGGCTCCTCCAGTTCGCGGGTGATCTGGGTGACGTCCCGCCCGACCACACGGCTGACGATGTCCCCGAAGGTGAACATCACGCGCTGCACCTCGGCGGCGAAGACCGGCTCGTCCTCCTCCAGCTGCGCGAGGAACTGCTCGCGCGCGGCGCTGGAGACGTGGTTCATCAGGCCGGCGAGCAGTTCGGCCGGCTTCTTCGTGCCGCTCTCGCGCTGGATGACGGAGAGGAACTCCTCCTCGATCACGCGCTTGACCTGCTCGAGCACCAGGTGGTCGACCCGCGGCACCCGGCTCATGCGCAGCACGATGATCTGGGCGATCTCGCCGGGAAGGCGTTCCAGGACGCGTGCCGCGCGGTCCGCGCGCATGCGTCCGAGGATCACCGAGCCGATCTGCGGGTGTTCGGCGGCGATGAAATTGGCCAGGGACCCCACCGGCGCATTGCCCAGCTTGTCCCAGATCGACAGCCGGACATTGCCGTGCACATCCTCCATGATGCGGTCGTATTCTTCCTGGTCGAGGGCCTCGGAGAGGATCTTGCGCGCGGTGATGATTCCGCCGGAGACCTCATAGTCCCCGCCGAGTTCGGTGAGGAATTCATGGCTGACCTGGTCGAGCACCTGCGCCGGGATCCGGCCCATGGTGGAAATGGTGCGCGCGAAGCGCCGGACATTGGCCTCGCCGAGTTCCTTGAGCACGCCGGCCGCCTGCATCGGGCCGAGGGCGGCGATGATGATCGTCGCCTTCTGGGTCGGGGTGAGCTCCTCGGTGGCGCGTTCCTCGCCATCGATGCGCGCAAGGGCGAGGGACTGGCGCGCGAGCGCGGGGAGATTGTCCGGAGCGCTCATGTGCCGTAGCTCCGCACCAGGGCGCCGGCGAGCAGGCTCCAGCCGTCGGCGAGCACGAAGAAGCCCAGCTTGAAGGGCAGGGAGACCACTGCGGGCGGCACCATCATCATTCCCATCGACATCAGGATCGAGGCGACGGCGAGGTCGATCACCAGGAAGGGCAGGAACACCAGGAAGCCGACCTCGAAGCCGCGGGTGACTTCGGAGAGCAGGAAGGCGGGCACCAGAACGCCGAAGCTGACCGGCGCGTCCGGCGCGGTCTGCGCCAGGCGCTCGGGGGCGGCGGCGCGCATTTCGGCGACGGTGTCCGGGTCGACCCGCCCCTCCATGAACCGGCGGAAGGGCAGGGCGGTGGCCTGCAGGGCGGCCTCGGGTTCGACCGTGCCTTCGAGCAGCGGGGATACCCCGCTCTCCCAGGCCTCGGTGAAGACCGGTTCCATCACGAACCAGGTGAGAAACAGCGCGAGGCTCACGATCAGCATGTTGGGCGGCGCCTGCTGGACGCCGACCGCCTGGCGCAGGATCGAGAGCACCGTGACGATGAAGGGAAAGCAGGTCACCATGATGGCGATGCCCGGCGCGAGGCTCAGCAGCGTGACGATGGCGAAGAGCTGGATCGCCCGGCCGGTCAGCGAGGCGCCCTCCGCCCCTTCCGCGCCGAGATCGAGGGTGAACTGCTGGGCCGCGGCGGGCCCGGCGAGCAGCAGAAGCGCCAGGGTGCCGAGCAGCACTGCCCGCCCGGCCGGGAGCGGGCGGGGGCAGGAGGGGTCAGATGCCATTCGAGAGATCTTCGATTTCCGTGAGACGCACGCCGAGCCGGCCGCTGTCACCGTCCATTTCCTGCAGTTCGCCGCGCGCGATCAGCCGCTCGCCGATGTAGATCTCCACCGGGTCCTCGATCTTGCTGTCGAGCGGCAGCACCGAGTCGCGGCGCAGGTTCACCAGTTCGCTCACCAGCGGCCGGGCCTTGCCTACCGAGATGATCACCTCGATCGGCACGCCGAGCACCGCGCTCGAGCGGCGCCGGTTCTGCGCCGGCTCGGTGGTCTTGGCTGGCACGCCCGCGTCCGGGGTGAGGTCGTCCTGATCATCCATGGGTCTGTTTCCTTGTGTCCTCGGCCGGGGGGGCTTCGGCGAGGAACCGGTCCACCGCCGTGAGGGCTCCGGCCATGCTGGCCTCGAGATCGATCTCGTCGAAGCCCGAGGCCCAGACGATGCGGGCCTCCAGTGCCCGGCGTTCCGGATCGGGACGGATGTCGACGCCCGGCGCGAGCGTGCTGCGCAGCCGCTCGGCCATTTCGGGGGCAACGAGGATGGCCACCCGCTCCTGCGGGGCATGGCGCAGCGCCGCGTCGAGCCGGTCGGCGATTTCATGGGCGAGCCCCGCCCGGGCCAGGGCCGGGCTGATCGCGGCGGCGAAGGAGCGGATCAGCGGGTGGAGCGCGCGCAGCACCGCCGAGCGCGCCTCCTGCCCGCCGATGTCGTGGTCTGCCAGCGCTTCGGAGATCTGGCCGAGCAGCATCCGCAGCTCGGCATCGCCCGCCGCCATGGCCGCGGCCGCCCCCTCCTCGTAGCCGCGGGCATGGGCCTCGCTGCGCGCCCTGGTGAGGGCACGTTCCATCTCGGCGGTGTCGACGGTGGGGCGCGGGGCCGGGCGCGGCGCGGCGGCGGAGAAGTTTTCCAGGGACATCACGGCCTGTCTCATGCGGCATCCTCGCCCGGTTCACGGGTCTCCAGCCAGTTGCGCAACAGCAGCGTCGCCTCTTCCGAACGCTCGGCGATGGCCTCGCGCAGGGTGAGCAGGCGCGCTTCGGATTCGGGGGTGGGCCCGAGCACCTGCTGGGCGGCCTCCAGCGAGGCCGCGAGTTCCTCGGGGTTGATCATGCCCTGGCCGTCCTCCAGGGCATCCCCATCGGCCTGCGTGAGGGCCACGGGCGGGGCGGCGAGCATCGGGCGCAGCACGAAGAGCCCGAGCAGCAGGGCCACGCCGGCCAGCACGCCGAGCTGGATCAGCGTCATCGCGTTCACCGCGAAGAGGTCGAACACTCCGGCTTCGGCGCGGGTGCCGAGCACCGGCTCGGGGGAGAATTCGAGGCTGTCGATGGTCACCACGTCGCCGCGGGCCTCGTCGAAGCCGACCGCGGAGCGGACCAGTTCGCCCAGGGCCACGAGTTCGGCCTCCGGGCGCTGGGTCCAGGTGGTGGTGCCGTCCGCCGCGGTGGTGGTGAGGCCGTCCACCAGCACCGCGACCGAGAGCCGGCGCACGTCTCCGGGCATGCGCACGCGCTCGCGGCGCACTTCGGAGACCTCGAAATTCGAGCGCCCGCGGGTCTCGGAGCTGGAGCGTTTCGAGGTCTGCCCGCCCTGGCCGGCCTGGGCCGGGTCCGGGAGCTGGGAGGCGACGGTGACGCCGCCGGGCCCGTTGCCTTCGGAGGATTCGCTCTTCTCGCTGGTCTCCTCGGCGATGGCGACACGGCTGGCCGGATCGATCACCCGCTCGGAGACGGTCTCGCTCTCCATCACCGTGTCCACGGTGACCTCGACCACTGCCTTGCCGTCTCCGACACGCGCGGCGAGCAGGCGTTCGAGCTTGGCGCGCAGCTCCTCGGCGCGGCCGGTGCCGGAGAGGTCCTTCACCTGGGCGGGCGCATCGTCTCCGGCCGCGAGGATCACGCCGGCGACCGAATCGATCACCGTCACGTTGTCCGGGTTGAGCCCGGCCACGGCGGAGGCGACGAGATAGCGTGCGGCCCGTGCCTGGGTCTCGTCGACGGTGCCGCCGCCGGAGGTGAGAATCACCGAGGCCGTGGGCGCCTTGTCGCGCTCGAAGGGCCGGCGGACCGGGTTGGCGATATGCACCCGCGCCGCCCGCATGCCCGGGGCGGCGAGCAGCGTGCGGGCAAGCTCGCCCTCCTTCGCGCGCCAGTAGGTGGCGTCGAACATCTCCGCCGTGGTGCCGAAGCCCGACAGCCCGTCCAGCAGCTCGTACCCGGCGATTCCCGTGGCCGGCAGGTTTTCCGAGGCGAGGCCGAGCCGCACCCTGTCCCGTTCGTCCGTGGGCACGTAGATGGCCTGCCCCCGCAGTTCATAGGGCACGCCTTTCTGTTCCAGCGAGGTGATCACCTCGGCGGCGGCACGGGGCTCCAGCCCCGCGTAGAGGAGCGCCATGGAGGGCGCACTTGCGAGACGCGCGAGAGCGATGACGACGGCGACGGTCGCCAGACCCGCCAGAATCGCCAGGATTCGCTTGCGCGCATCCATCTCCTTCCAGAGTGAGGCCAGTCGGTCCAAGGCAGGGTGCTCTCATTGCTAATCGCCTGAAGGGCCGTTCTGGCCCCCCTTCGCCTGGGGGGATATTCGCTGCCGCACACTTAACATTAAGTTAGTCCCTGCCGCGCTAGATGGGCCCATCGATCACTGGTTCCCGAGGATGCGCGATGAGCGATGCGACGATGGATGCGGAGGCCGTGGCGGAGGGCGCGTCCGACGCCGACGCCGCGCCGAAGAAGAAGGGCAAGGGTCTGCTCATCGGGCTCGTGGCCGCGGTGCTCTTCGGGGCGGGGGGCTTCTACGCCACCTTCTCGGGCATGGTGTCGCTGCCCTTCGGCGGCGGGGAGGCCGGCCATGCGGCGCCCGGGGAGCCGGTGCCCGAGCCGCTCTCGCCCATGGCTTTCCTGCCGCTGGGGGACATCGTCATCACCCTCGGCGCCCCGGCGGGGGCGCGGCAGCTGCAGTTCACCAGCCAGGTCGAGGTGAATCCCGATTACCGCGCCGATGTGGAGCTCTTGCAGCCGCGGATGCTCGACGTGGTCAACACCTATCTGCGCGCCGTCGAGCTGCGCGACCTCGCGGATCCCGCCGCGATGGGGCGGATTCGCGCCCAGTTGCTGCGCCGCATCCAGATCGTCACCGGCGAGGGCCGGGTGCGCGACCTGCTGATCACCAACTTCGTGCTGAACTGAGGCGCCGCATGCCCGGCGGCAGAGACCCGAGGAGAGTGCCATGGCGCTGATCGCCGACGGATTGATGATCGTGGCCTCGCTGGTCGCGGCGATCTACTGCATCGTGCTGTCGAGCCGTGTGCGCGGCCTCACGAACCTCGACCAGGGGCTCGGCGCGGCCATTGCCGGGCTCTCGCGCCAGGTCGACGGCATGCAGGGGGCGCTGGAGCAGGCCAAGCGGGCCTCCGGCGCCTCGGTGCGCGAATTGCGCGAGATGACGGCCAGGGCGGAATCCGCCGCGGGCCGGCTGGAGCTGCTGCTCGCCGCCCTGCACACCGATGACGCGGCACGCCCGATCCCCTCCGACCTGCGCGCCACCGCCCGGGCGGCGGCCGCCGCGGCCCCCGTCACCGCACCTGCCGAGACCGCCCCCCCCGTCGCCGCGGCGCCCCCGCCGATGGAGGAGGCGCCGGCCGCATCCTGGCAGGCGGAGCCCGGACGACCCGCCGGGGCCTTCTCCGGGGATCCCGGGCCCGACCCCGAACCGGATGCTGAACCGGAGCCGGACGTTGCCGCGGATGTCGGGCCCCCGCCGGCCCCCCTGGCGGAGGAGGAACCTTCCCCGCCCGCTCCGCTGGCCGCGGAAATGGCGGACGCGCTGCCCGAGCCCGAAATTGCTCCCGAGCCCGAGCCCGAGCCCGAGCCCGAGATCCTTCCCGACCCCCCGGGCGGCGAGCGCCCGGCACCGGCCTCCAAAACCTCGGACAGGATGGAGGAAAGCGAGGAGGGCGAGCTGGCACTTGCGCCGCCGCCCCCCCGGCCCGCTCCCGGGTCTCCCGCCGCCGAGAGCCTGCGCACTGCCCTTCGTGACCTTCTGGGAAGGAGAGAGACATGAGCCGCCCCCGCCGCCAGGCCGCGCCACGCGCGCTGATGCTCGTCGCCGTGTGTTTCGGCGGCTCGCTGGCCCTGCGCCTCACCGAACACGGCGAGGTGATCGCCGCGGAGCTTTCGGGACATGGCGAGGAGACTGTGGCCGGCGCCCCGGCCGTGACACCGGGCTGCAGCCCCGATCCGGGCGCCAACGACCTTCTGGCCGCGATCCGTGACCGGGAGGCCCAGCTCGAGGCGCGCGAATCCGAACTGGCCGGGCGCGAACAGATGCTCAGCGTGGCCCGGGCCAAGATCGAGGAACAGATCGCCTCGCTCGAGGATGCCGAGCGCCGCCTCGCCGACACGCTCTCCATTGCCGACAAGGCGGCCGAGCAGGACGTGGCCCGGCTGGTCTCGGTCTACGAGACGATGAACCCCAAGGCCGCGGCGCAGATCTTCGCGACCATGGACGTGAGCTTCGCCGCCGGCTTCCTCACCCGCATGCGCCCGGAAAGCGCCGCGGCGATTCTCGCCGGCATCGATGCGGACCGCGCCTATGCGATCTCCGCCACCATGGCCGGGCGCAATGCCCGCGCCCCCACCCAGTAGGGACTGGATGGGCCTGCGCTTCGCAGTTTCTTAACCCCGGCGGGCCGATACTCGGCCCGGTCAGGATCAGGCGGGAAACCCGCTCCATAATCCCTCAGCAACCGGGAGAAGCCCAGTGATCGGAATCATCGGGATCGTGGTCATCCTTGTCATGGTCTTCGGGGGCTACATCGCGGCCGGGGGCAAGATGGCGATCATCATCCATGCCCTGCCCTTCGAGATGATCATCATCGGGGGGGCGGCGGTGGGAGCGTTCATCATCTCCAATGACGGTGCGGCCGTGAAGCAGACGCTCAAGGACATGGGCAAGGTCTTCAAGGGCGTGCGCTGGAAGGGCCAGGACTTTCAGGATCTGCTCTGCCTGCTCTTCGAGCTGATCAAGATCGCCCGTCAGAACCCTGTCGAGCTCGAAGGCCATATCGAGAACCCGCATGAATCGGCGATCTTCGGGAAATACCCCAAGATCCAGCACGACCATGCCGCCGTGGACATGATCTGCGACACGTTCCGCAACGCCACGATGAACTATGACGACCCGAACCAGGTCGAGGAGGTTCTCGACAAGCAGCTCGACGCGGAAAAGCACCACGCCCTGCATTCCAGCCACGCCATGCAGCAGATCGCCGACGGCCTTCCGGCGCTGGGCATCGTCGCCGCGGTGCTGGGCGTCATCAAGACCATGGCCTCGATCGACCAGCCCCCGGCCGTGCTGGGCGGGCTGATCGGCGGCGCCCTGGTCGGCACCTTTCTCGGCGTGTTCCTGGCCTACGGCATCATGGGGCCCTTCGCGGCCAAGGTGAAGACCGTCTGCGAGGCCGATCACCAGTTCTACGTCCTGATCCGCGAAGTGCTGGTGGCCAACCTGCACAACCACGCCCCCAACATCTGCATCGAGGTCGGCCGGCAGAACACGCCGCATTCGGTGCGTCCGAGCTTCAATGCCATGGATGAGGCGCTGCGCAACACCAAGGGGGCGGCTGCATGAGTGTGCAGGTCCGCTCCGGACACGGGCCGGCGCCCTCTCCGGGCCCGCAGGCCGCCGGGCTTCGGGCCCGCGCCGCGGCCCTGGCATGGTCGGTCCTGCTGCCGGCGCTGGTGCTCTGTGCGCTGATCCTGCCGGCGGCGGCCCAGGCCCCCCTGCTGCTGCGCGCCGGCGATCAGAGCCGGATGTCGCGCCTCGTGCTCGACCTGCCGCCGGGCACGCCCTGGTCCACGGACCAGGACGGGCGCACGGTCATGGTCCGCTTCCCGGGCATCGCGCTGGACTTCGACACCCGCGCCATCTTCCCCGACCGGCGGGCAAGCCGGGTGCTCTCGGCCCAGGTCCGCAACGAAGTGACCGGGACCATCCTGTTCCTGACCCTGGCCTGTGACTGCACGGCCGAGAGCTTCGCGCTCGGCCCGCGCAAGCTGATCATCGACGTGCGCGACCGCACCAGCCCGAAGGACGCGGCCGAGGCGCCGCGTGCGCCCGAGGGCCGCGTCGAAGGCAACGTCGCGGCCGAAGCGCCGTCCCGCGAGGCACCGCCGGCCGGGGCCGCACCTGCTGCGCGCACGGCGGCTGCTCCGGAGGCACAGGCCCCCGCCGGCACCGCTCCCTCCGCGCAGGCCCCGGCGCCGCCTCCGCCAGCAGGCGCGGCCCCGCCCGCGGATCCGGCTGCCGCACTGGCCCATGCGCCGGACGGCGATGTCCCGGTTCCGACCCCCATGCCCCGCCCCGAAACCCGGCCGGCCCTGAAAGGCGACGATCTCGCCGCCATCGAGGCGGCCCGCAGCCGGCTGATGGAAAAGCTCGCCCGCGCGGCGGAGCAGGGCCTGGTCGAATTCCGGACCCCCGAGGCCGGCGCCGAGGCTGCGGAGGGCCAGGCCCCGTCTGCGGCCGCAGCGGCCGAGGCAGAGCCCGGCATGCCGGAGGAGACGGCCGGGGCCGACGGGGCGGACCAGCCGGCAGACGCGGCGCAGGCCACGGAGGGACCCGCGGCCGCCCCTTCTCCGGAGGATGGCCCTGCTCTCACGGTCACCACCGCGCGCGAGCGGGACCGGGCCGCGGACACGGAGGGTGCCGCCCCGCCACCGCCCTACTGCCTGCCCGAGGAAGCGCTCGACATCACCTCCTGGGCCAGCAGCGAGCCCGTCGTCACCCAGATCGCGGAGGCGCGTGCCGGGTTGATCGGCGAATTCGACCGCCCCGATCCGGAGGCGGTGAGCCGGCTCGTGCGGCTCTACATCCACTACGGATTCGGGCTCGAGGCCCAGGATCTGCTGGACAACATGGGCACCCAGATCCCGCGCAGTGCCCTGCTGCGCGACCTGGCCCGGGTGGTCGAGGGCGGCACGCCCCTGCCGGACGGGCCGCTGGCCCTGCAGGTCGGCTGCCCGGGCCGGGCCGGGTTCTGGGGGTTGCTCGCGGCCACGGACCCGGAGACCGGCACGGTGCCGCCCGGGATCCCCGTGCCCGACACCACGACGCTGCGGGATGTATTCTCGGAATTCCCCGCCGTGCCGCGCCGGCTGCTCGGGCCGCGCATGGCGCTCGGTCTGCTGGACCTGGGGCGGGAAGCCGATGCCGGGCTCGTGCTGTCGCTCACCGCCGTTCACCCCGGCGATCCCGGCGATGCCTATGAATACGCCCGGGCCAAGCTGCTCGAGGCGCAGGGGGCGCCGGAGGCCGCCGAGGTGATCTATCGCCAGCTCATCGACGACAACCGCCCCAATGCGCCGGCCGCGATGATCGCCCTCACCGAGAGCCGGCTGCAACGCGGCCTGCCCCCGCCGGGCGCGATGGCCGCCGATCTCGCCGGCCAGGCCCGGCAGGTCCGGCGCACCGAGCAGGGTCGCCGGCTGGAGGCTGCCGAAATCGAGGCGCGGGCTGCCAGTGGCGAACTGGACCGGGCGTTGCGCCTGATCGCCGACGATCTGGCCGAGACGCCGGGGCGCGGGGCCGAACTGCGCGAGGCGGCCGCGCGGGTTCTGGCCCGCAGCCGGGCGCCGGAGGCGGATCCGGCGAGCTATGCCGCGGCCGTCCTTGCGCATCGTACCCTGCTCTCCGAGGGGCCCGAGGCCGACCCTGCGCGGCTGATCGTGGCCGATGAGCTCACCCGCATCGGGCTGCCCAATGCGGCGCTCGACATCCTCGGCCCCACGCTGTCGCGCGGCGCACCCGAGGCCCGGCTTGCCGCTGCCCGCGCGCATGACCTGCTCGGCGAATCCACCCCGACCCTCGACCTGCTCGAGGGCATGGCCGGCCCGGATGTGGCCCGATTGCGCGCTGCCGCCCTCGCCCGGAGGCAGGATTATGCCGGCGCCCGCATCGCGCTCGCCGGCGCGGGAGACCGCCAGCGCGAAGCGACCCTGGCCTTCGCGGCGGGGGACTGGGCGGCCGCGCTGGAGGCACCGGACCCGGTTGCCCGGACCATGGCCGCCTATATGGCCGGCCTCGGCCCCGAGGCCGCCAACCTGCCCGGCGCGGCGGATGTCGCGGCGCCGCTCGCCGCCTTCCTCGCCACGCCCGTGCCCGAAGACGAGATCAGCCTCGCCGGCGCCCGCCAGACCATCGACCTGTCGCGCAGCGCCCGCGCCCTCATCACCGAGACCCTCGGTCTCCCGCCGCCCGCCCAGGCGCCGGGTGGCTGACCGGAAGGAGCCGGACCATGGATAATCCCAGTTACGTGACCCTCAGCCGCCAGAGCGGCCTGCAGAAGGCGATGACCGTCATCGCCAACAACATCGCCAACATGTCGACCAACGGGTTCCGCCGCGAAGGCGTGATCTTCGCGGAGATGTACGCGCCCATTCCCGGCCAGCCGGACACCATGGCGATGACCGCGGCGCGGGTGCGCCTCACCGACATGTCCGCCGGGCCGCTCACCACCACCGGCGGCACGTTCGATTTCGCCATCGACGGGCCGGGGTTCTTCACCATCGAGACCCCTGACGGGCCGCGCCTCACCCGCGACGGCGCCTTCGCCCGCAACATCGACGGCGAACTGGTCACCCTCGATGGCAACCGGGTGCTCGACGACGGTGGCGCGCCGATCTTCCTGCCCCCCGACTCGGCCTCGATCGCGGTTGCCGCCGACGGGACCATCGACGCCGATGGCCAGGCCCTCGGCGCACTCGGTGTCGTCGAGGTCGCCGACCCCAAGACCCTCATCCGCGAGGCCTCCGGCCTGTTTGCCACCGATGACGTGCTTCTGCCCTCCGAGACCAGCCGGATCCTGCAGGGCCGGCTCGAGCAGTCGAATGTCGACCCGGTGATCGAGATGACCCGGATGATCGAGGTCCAGCGCAGCTACGAACTCGGCTCCGGTTTCGCCGACCGCGAGGATGACCGGATCCGCAACCTCGTCCGCACCCTGGGCCAGCAGGTCTGACCACGAAAGGAAGCTTCCCATGCGCGCGCTCAACATCGCCGCCACCGGCATGCAGGCCCAGCAGATGCGGGTCGAGGTGATCTCCAACAACCTCGCCAACATGTCGACCACCGCCTACAACACCCGCCGGGCCGAGTTCGCGGACCTGCATTACCAGCAGGTCCAGCGCGCCGGCACGGTGAACTCGACCACCGGGGTGCTGCTGCCCGCGGGGGTGCAGCTCGGTCTCGGGGTCCGGGCGTCCGCCGTCTCGATGAATGTCGCCCAGGGCGCGCTCATGCAGACCGGGGGCGAGCTTGACCTCGCCATCGAGGGCAACGGCTATCTCGAGGTGCTGATGCCCAACGGCACCTCCTCCTACACCCGCGACGGGGCGCTGAAACGCGACCCGGACGGGCTCATCGTCACGTCCGACGGCTTTTCCGTGATCCCCGAAATCACCATCCCGCAGGACGCGACCGGCATCACCGTGAACGCGAACGGCGAGGTCTATGCCAGCTTTGACGACCAGGTCGACGATCAGCTCCTCGGCCAGTTCAGCCTGGTGAGCTTCTCCAACCAGAAGGGGCTCGAGGCGCTCGGCGGCAATCTCTACCGCGAGACCGCCGCCTCCGGGCAGCCGGTGGTGGGCGACCCCGGGGTCGACGGGCGCGGCACGTTCCGCCAGGGCTACCTGGAGGAAAGCTCGGTCGACGCGGTGCGCGAGATCACCGAACTCATCGAGGCGCAGCGCGGTTACGAGCTCAACGCCAAGGTCATCACCGCCGCCGACCAGATGCTCGGCGCCACGACCCAGCTCAGGTGAGCGTGATGGCAGGCCTGCTTCCCGTCCTGTTGCTCGGTTTTCTCGTGCCGGCCGCCCTGTTGGCCGGCGACAACACGCTGGTGGCCACCCGCGCGGTGCGCGCCTCCAGCGTGCTCGGCCCGGACGATGTCACGCTGCTGCCCGGCAGCACCCCCGGGGCCCTGTCCTCCCCCGAGGAGGCGATCGGGCAGGAGACCCGCGCCGCCCTCTATCCCGGCCGGCCGATCTATGCCGGCCAGGTCGGACCGCCGGCCCTGGTCGAGCGCAATGCCACCGTCATGCTGCATTTCCGCCAGGGAGCGCTGTTCATCTCCACCGAGGGGCGCGCCCTCGACCGCGCCGGCGAAGGCGAAACCGTGCGGGTGATGAACCTCACCTCGCGCCAGATCGTGCAGGGCCGCGTCGCGCCGGATGGCAGTGTGGAGGTCGGCCGATGACCCGCGCCCGGATGCCGGTCCGGCTGCTGCTGCTCGGGGTCGCGCTGGCGGCCACGGGCTGTTCGCGGCTCGAGAATGTCGGCAAGCCGCCGGAGATGACCCCGCCGGGCCGCCCGATGCCGGCCATGGCCCCGATCGCGGCCGAGCGCATCGCGCTGGCGACGCCGCGCCTGCTTCCGCCGCCCGAATCCTATGCGGCCGGTTCGCTGTGGCGCAATGGTCCGAGCTCGCTGTTCGGGGACCGCCGGGCCCAGACCCTGGGCGACATCGTCACCGTGGTGATCGAGATCGACGACAAGGCTTCGATCTCCAACGAGACCAAGCGTGACCGGACCGGCGACGAGAGCCTCAGCATTGCCGCCCTGCTCGGCCTGCCATCGGTGGCTGACGCGATCCTGCCGGCGGGTGCGGGCCTCGACCCGGCGGCGAGCATTGCCTCCAGTTCCGGCTCCACGGGCAAGGGAACGGTGGACCGGACGGAAAAGATCACCCTGCGGATTGCCGCCACCGTCACCGACATGCTGCCCAACGGGCACATGGTCATCACCGGCACCCAGGAGATCCGGGTCAATTACGAATTGCGCGACCTGCAGGTGGCCGGCGTCGTCCGCCCCGAGGACATCACCCGCAAGAACGAGATCACCTATGACAAGATCGCCGATGCCCGGATCCTCTACGGGGGCCGCGGCCAGATCACCGACGTGCAGCAACCCCGCTACGGCCAGCAAGTGGCCGACATCATCCTGCCCTTCTGAGGAGATGCGCCGATGAAGAAGCTCCTGCCCGTGATCCTGGTGCTGCTCGGCATCGGCGGAGGGCTGTTCGCCGGGCAGATGCTCAAACCGCCCGCTCCCGAGGAGGAGCAGGCCCATCTCGCGGTGACCGAACCTGCCCATGGCGATGCAGTGGATCACGCCGCCCCCGAGGGGGATCCGCTGGAGCCCACCCCGGTGAAGGTTCCCGAGGAGGGCTGGGAATACAACAAGCTCGACAAGCAGTTCATCATACCGGTGATGAGCGAGACCCGGGTGCGGGCGCTGATCGTCATGTCGATCTCCCTCGAGACCGAACCGGGGCTCGACACCCAGATCGCGACCCGCGAGCCCAAGCTGCGCGACGCCTTCCTGCGGGTGCTGTTCGAACATGAGCGCAGCGGCGGATTCTCCGGGGTGTTCACGGATCCGCGGACTCTTTCGGACTTGCGCATCAGCCTGCGCAAGGTGGCGCGCAGCATCGTCGGCCCCGGCGTGAACGATGTGCTGGTCACCGACATCCTGCGCCAGGACATGTGACAGGCAAGCCAGAAAGGCGGCCTGAGGGCCGCCTTTCTGGCGCGATCCTGTCCGAACATCCCAGGCTTCTTCAGACCGACCGTGCCGGCGACAGCACGGTCGGGGTCAGCCCTCGGCCGCGCGCAGGATGGAAACATCCTCGCTGTCGATGCGGCTGCCGTCGGAGAGCACCAGGATGGTGCTGTCGCTCTCACGCCGGACTTCGACGACGGGGGCGAACACCTCCACGGCGCGGTTGTCGAGGAGAGCCCCGTCGAGATAGCTCTCGATGGTGAAGCTGTAACTGCCTTCGGGCAGGGTGCCGGTGGTGCTTTCCCCGTCCCAGACGATCTGCTCGGCGGAAGGGCTGACGGTCACGCGGCCGACCTCGGTGCCGGCCTCGTCGCTGACCACGAGCACCGCGAGATCGGCGCCGGAGACCGGGTCGGCATAGAGGGTGAGCGGTGCGTTGTCATAGGGGGCCGCGGCGTAGGCCCGGACTTCGGTGCCGATCCAGTCAGACAGGCCCGCGGCGGACCCGTTCGAGAGCAGTTCGGCGATGGCTTTGAGGCTCTCGTTCGCCTGCACCTGCTGCTCCACGGCCGAGAAGGAGGCGAGCTGTGCCACGAACTCGGTCGATTCCACCGGCTCCAGCGGATCCTGGTTGCGCAACTGGGTGGTGAGCAGGGTGAGGAAGGTCTCGAAATCGGCGGTAAGGCCCCGGGTCCCGGTGCTGGTGGCCGCGGCTGCGGCGGAGGTGACCTGGGGGGAGGTGGCGGTTGTGCTGGGGATCTCCATGATCTGGCTCCATCGGGCTGGGGGCTAGAGGCGAATGTCGAGCGGTCCGTCGCGGCGCGGCGGTCCGGAAGGGGCCGGGCCGGCCTCTCCGGGAAGGGGGGAGGCGGCGGGGTCCGAGAAGGCGGAGAACCGTGCCGGCTGCCCCCCCGCAGGCGCGTGTTCGGACCGCTGTCCGGAAGAGCCGAAGGAAAGCTGGGCCCCCTGGAACCCGGCATTGGCGAGTTCGCGCTGCAGCAGGTCCGCATGGCGGCGCAAGAGGTCGAGGGTCTCAGGCCTGTCGACGGTCACCACGGCCGTGGCGCTGCCATCGTCGGTGGAGAGGCTGACGGTGACCCGGCCGAGTTCCGGCGGATCGAGGCGCAGTTCCACCCGGCGGCCGGCATCCCGACGGTCGATCGCGCTGACCACCTGGGCCACGAGATCGGCCGGGCGGACCGGCAGCGGAAAGGCCGGCACGGCCGGGCCGGCGGCGGTGAGGAACCCGGCCATCCGCGGAGGGGGCAGGGTGGTGAACCCGGGATCCTCCAGCGCATCGGCCTCGGGCTCCATGTCCGGCACGGCGGTGCGCAGGACCTGCGGGGAGACCGTGGGCACTGCTGCCGGCGGAACAGGGCTGAAAGCGGGGGCGGGTGTCGCGGCCCGGGCCACGTGCTCCGGGCCCGGGTTGCGCGGGCTGGCCTCCGGTGCGGGCGCGGGGTCCGGATCCTCGGTGGCCCGGGCGGCCTCGTGCGGGGGCACCGGTGCGCCTGCCATGACCGTTGCGGAGCCGGGCGAAGCCGGCGCGGGCGCGCGCCCGGGCAGGGTGGCAGCGGCACTGTCGCCGGAGGGACGAGGGTCCGGCCCGGCCCGCGGGGGGAGGGCGGGTTCGTCATGCTGATCTGCCGTGAGGCGGAAATCGGCGGGCGTGGCCGGACGCGCCGTGGCTGGGGCGGGTGTCGGGGTGCTGCCCGGCTCCGGCGCGGCGGTTGCGTCTTTCGTCGGGCCGGAACCGGACAGCGCCGGGGCAGCGACGGCCGAAGGCAGGGGCGCGGATGGCGGGGCGTCCTGATCGCCCGATGGCGCCGGGGTAGCGGCAATCGCCCCGGCAACCTGCCTGTCCGGGGCCCCGGCGAGGGGGACAGCGGCTGGTGGCGGCGCGGGCAGCCTGTCCGCCTGTGCAGGCGTGCCGGCGTCCTGTCGGGCGGCGAAAAGAGCCGAGATCGCGTCCGCGGCTGGCGGGCGCCCGTTCGGGGTGGCCGGCGCGGCTGGGGGAGGGCGGCCCGGAGAATCAGCGCGTCCGGCCTCGGCCGGTGCCGCGGCGCCGGCGGTTCGGAGCGGCGTGGCAACAGCCGCGGAGACCGTTTCCGCGGACAGGAGTTCCGCGAACTCTCCGGCGGGGGGGAGGGCCGCGGGAGGCAGGGTCCCCTGGGCCGCGGCGTCGGCGCCGATCTCCGCGTCGGGCCTGCGCCGGGCGGGCCGGCCGGTCCCGGCCTCCTGTGCTCCGGCGGCACCGTCGCGCGCCTGCTCCGGCGCGGCGGAGGCGCTGTCGGAGGCGGTATTTCGCGCGGCGCGGCGCGGGGTTTCGCGGCGCGCGGCCTGTTCCGTCCCGGCCTCCTGCGCGGCGGCGGGGCCGCGCGCGCCCCGCGCCTGCGTGCGGGACGGCCCGGCCGCCGTGCCGCCGGACGGCCCGGCAGATGGGAAGACGGGCACGCTCATGCCGAAACCGTGCTTTTGCCGTTCATGACAGGTACCGATTGCTCCGTTGCGGGGAAACTGCCCGGTCAGCATGCCGCGCAAGCCTTACCAATCATTTACCGAAACCGGCGAAACTGGTGCGACGCATCGATGATGGAGCCGCGCATGACCAGCCCGACCCTTGCAGCCCCGGCCTTTAGAGCCCCGGCCCCTGTGCCCGTCGCCCTGCCGGGCCCCGCCCTGCCCGGCGCGGCCGCCGGGGGGGAGGCGGCGGAGGCGCGCACTGCCCGGTTGCGCCAGGCCGCGCAGGAGCTCGAGGCGAGTTTCCTCGCGGAAATGCTCAAGGCCGCCGGGTTCGGCAAGGCGCGGGAGGGCTTCGGTGGCGGTGCGGGGGAGGATGCCTTCGCCAGCCTTCTGGTGCGGGAGCAGGCCGGGATGCTGGCGGCGCGGGGGGGTGTCGGCCTGGCCGAGCACATCTATCACGCCCTTGTCGCGCGTGGGGGAGGCGGGGATGTTTGAGCGCCTGTCCTGGGGCCACCGGGCCCGCCGTGTGCTCTCGATGCTGGCCGAGGAACGTGGCCTGCTGCAGAGCGCGCGGCTGGCGGACCTTGTCAGCCTTTCGCAGAAGCGGGACCGGCTGGTCGACGATCTCGCCAGCCGGCCGGGGCGGAGCGACGAGGACACCATCGCCATGCTGGAGCGCATCCGCAGCGAGGCCCGGCGCAACCAGCGTCTCATCGAGGCGTTCCGCAAGGGGGTGGAGGACGCGCGGACCCAGCTGGAGCGCATCGAGAAATCCACCACCGAGATCGGGCTCTACTCCTCCAGCGGCAGCCGCCTTCCCGACCCGCCGACCCGGGCCCGGTCCGACCGCCGCGCCTGACCCGCTCCCCGCCCCGTGACGAGGCCGGGCGGGGGCGGGACGGCGCACCGGCATGCGGGGCGCATGCCGCTTTCCGGCCTGGGCCGGAAAGGTGATCCGGGGACCGGATCACGTGCGCCCCGGCGCATCGCTCCGGCCGGATCTCCCGGGAGTGCCGGGGTCAGAGCCGCGGGCGCGCCCAGGCTTCGATCTGCTCCATGCCGCCGAGCGCCTCGATCAGCGGGTCGAGCCTGGTGCCGTAGCGTTTCCATTTGTCCACCGACCGGTTGTTCACCCCCTCACGCACCTGGGCGGCCGATGCGGTGCGCACCGTGCGGGTGCTGCTGGCGGGGTCGAGGCAGGCCGGGTCCCAGTCGAGCTCCAGGAAGGCGATCAGCTCACGCACATGCGGCTCGAAATCCGTCACCATGTCCTCGTAGACGATCTCATGCATGCGCAGCGGCAGCACCTCGCGCCAATGCGCCATCACGCGCTGGTAGGCCCGGTACTGTCCGGCCAGCGCCTCAATGGTGTTGGTGTAGGAATACTGGACGTCGTTGAAGCGCTGGAACAGGCAGGAGACGCAATTGTCGAGCGGGTGGCGGTGGATCACGATCACCCGCGCGTTCGGGAACATCCGCGAGATCAGCCCGAGCCGGAACACGTTCTCCGGCAGCTTGTCGATGAAGCGGCGGAAGGTCTGTCCGGGGGCGAAGCCGTGCACCTGGCTCATCAGGTACTGCGCCGCGACCTCCTCGACCTGGGGAACGATGGTGCGCACGGATTCGAAGGCATTGGTGATCCGGGTGTTCTGGGAGGCCCAGTTCATCGCCAGGATCTCCGCGGTCCGGCAGCCCGAAAGCTCCCCCGCCGCCAGGATGTCCGGGTGGCGCGAGAGCACCGTCTCGGTGAAGGTCGTGCCCGAGCGCGGCATGCCCAGGACGAAGACCGGCGCCTCGCTCGGATCGCCCCCGCAGGGCTGCCGGGTCAGCGCCTCGCGGGTGTTGGCGCGGATGATGCGCTCCACGTTCTCCGAGTCGAGATTGCACTCCACCCCATAGGCCTCGCCGCCCAGCAGGGCATGGTCGAAGGCCTTGTCATACGCCTTCGCCCGATCGTAGACCTTGGCCAGCCCGTAATGGGCGAAGCTGCGCTCGACCCGGTTCAGCCCGCCTTTCTCGATCAGGCCGTGCAGGCGGTGCACGATCGGGTCGTCCGGGCCGGCATTGCTCATGGTGCAGTAGTTGTACATCGGGTTGATCTTCTCGGGCTGCATGTCGATGGCCCGAAGCATCATGCGGCTGGCCTCCTCCAGCTCCCCGGCGAAATAGAGAAAATTCGCGTAATTCCACCAGCGGCTCGGCTCGTCCGGCTTGAGCGACAGGCTCTCGCGCAGGATGCGCAGGCCGCGCGCCGTCTCGTCCATGTTGCACAGGCTGGCCCCGAGATAGAACAGCAGCCCGGAATTGCGCGGATCCTTCTTCAGCGCGCGCTCGAAACAGGCCACCGCCTCGGCATACTGGCCGCGGCCCATGTGCTTCACGCCTTCCTCGAAATGGCGCACGCCATAGCGATGCTTCTTGGAGACAGGCTGCGCCTTCACCTTCGGCTTCTTCTGCTGGATGACCCGCATCTCGCGCTCCTCTTCCGCGCCCCTGTGGCGCGGGGGAAGGCTAGGGGCAAATCCTCGCCTCAGGGTTAACGGATCCTCTCGCCGAAGCCCCGGTATATCGTTGTAAGTTTTAAGCAATTCCCGGAGCGCGGTAAGACTCCGTTATGGATTCTGGGCGAGTTTCCGGACTGCGGCCCGGGATGGGTTGGCGCAGACCGGGCGAGGGCACGGCACGGACCGACAGAAGGTCGTGCCTGCGGACCTCTCGCGGAACTGCACACGTCAGAATGGCGGCTCACGGGCCGGGAGCAAACCCGGCCACCCATCACATGGGGGTTAAAACGCCCCCCGCCAAAGGAAGACGAAACATGTCCTCGATCCTCACGAATACCAGCGCAATGGTCGCGCTGCAGACCCTGAACTCCACCAACAAGAACCTCGCGATGACCACGAACGAGATCTCGACCGGCAAATCGGTCGCGACCGCGCGGGACAACGCCTCGATCTGGGCCATCGCCCAGACCATGCAGACCGACGTGGACGGCTTCTCGGGCATCTCCGACGGCCTGAACACCGGCTCCGCCGCCGTCGCCGTGGCCCGGACCGCGGCGGAAACCGTGACCGGCCTGCTCGGCCAGGTGAAGGAAAAGATCATTGCCGCGCAGGACCCCGCGTCCGACCGCGCCAAGCTGCAGACCGACATCGACCAGCTCGTGCAGCAGGTCGGCTCCGTGGTCGACGCCGCCCAGTTCAACGGCCTCAACCTGGTCGATGGCACCAACGGCAGCATCAACGTGCTCGCCTCGCTCAACCGCGACAGCTCGGGCAATGTCACGGTCGCGAACATCCAGGTGAGCGGCCAGGACCTCGGCTCTGCCGCCGGCACCGCGCCGACCGGCTTCTTCGCCGTCGGCAACGGCACGACCTCGGCCAATGGCACCAGCTTCGGCGGCATCATCGACTCGGGCAGCGGCACCAACACGCTCGTGCTCGACTCGGCCAACTTCACCGCCGCCCTGGGCGGCGAGAAGATCTCGATCACCATCGCCGGGCAGACGGCAACCTACACCGTCACCGCCAATGACATGGACACCACCAACGGGTCGGACCCCAACACGGTGATCATGTCCAAGGTGGCCGACAAGATCAATTCGCTCGGCATCACCGGCCTCGTGGCCACGATGGGCACCGGGGCGATCACGCTCACCAACACCGGAACGATCGACTTCGCCTTCTCCGGTGAGATCACGGCCCCCGGCGCGGGTGGCCTCTCCGGCCTCGCCGGCATCGATGTGAACGCGGATGCCGCCGGTGCGCTCGCCGCGATCGAACCGCTGATCCAGACAGCGATCGACGCCTCGGCCGCCTTCGGTTCGGCCCAGGCCCGCATCGACATCCAGAACGAATTCGTCGGCAAGCTGACGGACTCGCTCAAGACCGGCATCGGCGCACTGGTCGATGCGGACATGGAAGAAGCCTCGGCCCGCCTGCAGGCCCTGCAGGTGCAGCAGCAGCTCGGCATCCAGTCGCTCTCGATCGCCAACCAGGCGCCGCAGAACGTTCTGTCGCTGTTCCGCTGATCCGATGAGCGGGGCGGGCTCCGGCCCGCCCCGGCCTGACCGGCCGGCGGCTCCCCCGAGGGATCCGCCGCGCCGCCGGGCCTCCCCCGGGATCCGTCGCGTCACCTGAAGGAGCGAGGACCGAACGAATGAACAGTGCTGCTTTCGCCCGGACCGGATACGATAGTGCCGCCCCCGCCCAGGGGACACCGCGGCGCACCGAATACCGGGCCTTTGCCCAGGCCACGCACCGCCTCTCGCGTGCCGGCCAGACCGATCCTCTCGATTTTCCGCGCCTGGCGGAAGCCGTGAGCGAGAACCAGCGCCTCTGGATCCTGCTCGCCGCCGACGTGGCCGACAGCGCCAACGGCCTGCCCGCCCCCCTGCGCGCCCAGATCTTCTACCTCGCGGAATTCACCCGTCTGCACAGCCGCAAGATCCTCGACGGGACGGCCACGGTCGCGGCCCTGATCGACATCAACACGGCCGTGATGCGCGGGTTGCGCGGCGGAACGGAGAGCGCCTGATGCCCGGCCTCATCCTCAAGCTCACGCCCGGCGAACGCTTCATGGTCAACGGCGTGGTGATGGAAAACGGCGATCACCGGGCGCGGATCTGCGTCGTGACCGAGAACGCCAATGTGCTGCGGCTGCGCGATGCCATTCACCCCGGCGAAGTGAACACGCCGGTGCGCCGGGTCTGCTACATCGCCCAGCTGGTGCTGGCCGGCGAGGCGGAGGAAAGCCTTGCCCGCCAGCAACTTCTGACCGGGATCGAGCAGCTCTCCCAGGTCTTTACCGATGCCGACAGCCGCACCAAGCTGGACGCCGCCACCAGCCATGCGATGGAGGCGAAATACTACCCGGCCCTGAAGGCACTGCGCAGCCTGCTCTCGCGCGAGGCCCGGCTGATGCAGGCCATGCCTCGCCCGCCGTCCGAGACGAGGGTCGCACAATGAGCTACACGCCTGTAATCCCCCTGACCGGCATGGCCGGCTGGCAGTTCCTGCAGCGCACGGCCGACACCCAGAAGGCCACCTTCAACCAGGATGTGCAGGTCCGCCGCGAAACCGAGTACTTCCTCGAGAAGATCGGGGAGGTCACCAGCGTCGACCAGCTCATGGGCGACCGCACGCTGCTCAAGGTCGCTCTCGGAGCCTTCGGCCTGGAGGATGACCTGAGCAAGGGCGCCTGGGTGCGCAAGATCCTCGAGGAGGGCACCGAAGCCTCCGATGCCTTCGCCATGCGTCTCACCGACCGGCGCTATCGTGATTTCTCCGGCACCTTCGGCTTTGGCAACATTCTCGGAGCGCGGACGGGGGACGAGGGGTTCGGCGACCTGATCGTGCAGAAATACAAGGACCACATGTTCGAGGTCGCCGTGGGCGAGGTCGACAACAGCATGCGGCTTGCCCTCAACTACGCCAACAGCCTCCAGTCGCTCGTCGACCGCGGGCTGGGGGAGAATGCGGCCTGGTACACGCTGATGGGCGACCAGCCCCTGCGCACGGTGATGGAAGCCGCCCTCGGCCTGCCCGACAAGCTCTCCGCCCTCGATGTCGACAAGCAGCTGGTCTTCTTCAAGGACAAGGCAGCATCGGTCTTCGGCTCGAGCGCGCTTGGCGATCTCCTCTCGGAGGACAATGTCGAGAAGGCCATTCGAATCTACATGGCCAAGGTCCAGGCCGAGGCCGGACCGAGCGCTTCCACTCCCGGTTATGCCGCGCTCTCCCTGCTCCAGGGCGGCACGGCTTCCGCGCTCAGTTCCGCCGGCATCGCCAACCTGCTGCTGAGCCGGGCCTGAAGGCTTCGGCCAGGCCCCCTGGCTTCGGAATGCTTGCCGGGCGAGGTATCGCAAGCCCGTCTCCGGGCCGGGGACGGGCCCCGCCCGGCCATCGGGCTCCGCTCCGCACATGCGGGCGCGAGGGGCAGGACAGCACAGGACAGCACAGGACAGCACAGGGCAGGCGTGACCGGGTCGGCGGGGCCGTGTCGGAGTACGGAGCATCCCGGGAACTCGTCTTCTGCAGGCGGAACCTGTGTGCAACGGCCCGGACGGTTCCGGTTCCTGCCTGAGGGATCCCCCCCACGGGCCCAGCGGTGGCCGCGCTGCGTCTTCAGGCGGGCTTCCGGCCGGGAGGCGGGGCGCCGAGGGCTTCGGCCAGGCCGGCGAAACTGTCTTCCACCGAAGCGCTGCGCCGGGCGAAGAGCGCGTCGAGGCCCTGGTGCAGGCGGATGGCCTCGTCGATCTGCGCATCGCTGCCCGCCGCATAGAGCCCGGTCTGGATCATCGGGAGCGCCTGTTCGTAGATGCCCAGCAGCCGCCGGGCGCGGGAGAGCAGCGCGTTCTCCGGCCCGCTCGCCACGCCCGGCAGGGCGCGAGACACTGAGCGGCGGATGTCGATGGCCGGGAACCGCCCGCGCTCGGCGATCTCACGGTCGAGAATCACGTGGCCGTCGAGGATGCCGCGGGTGATGTCGGCCACCGGCTCCTCCATGTCCGACCCCGCGACCAGCACGGTGAAGACGCCGGTGATGTCGCCCTGCCCGGCACGCGCGAGCCCGGGCCCCGCGCGCTCTGCAAGCCCGGCGATCAGCGCCGCGGTGGAGGGCGGGTAGGCGCGCAGGCTCGGCGGCTCGCCGGAGGTGAGCGCCACTTCGCGATGCGCCTCGGCGAAGCGGGTGAGCGAATCGACCAGCAGCAGCACATGCTCGCCCGCGTCGCGGAAGGCCTCGGCCACCGCCATGCCCATCCAGGCCGCCCGGCGCTTGATCAGCGGTGACTGGTCCGAGGTTGCCACCACCACCACCGCCCGTGCCATGCCCTCGGGACCCAGCGTGTGTTCGATGAATTCGCGCAGCTCTCGCCCGCGCTCGCCGATCAGCACCACCACCACCCGGTCCGCCTCCACGCCGCGCGCGAGGTCGGCGAGCAGGGAGGATTTCCCGATGCCGGAGCCGGCGAAGACGCCGATGCGCTGGCCGCGCGCCAGCGGCAGCATGGTGTCGAGCGCCGCGAGCCCGGTGCGCAGCCGCGGGCCGAGCAGGCGGCGCTCATTGGCCGGAGGCGCCTCGCGGCGCAGCCGCACCGGCGCCGGGCCCTGCGGCAGCGGACGGCCATCGAGCGGCATGCCGAACGCGTCGACCACGCGCCCCGCCCAGCCCGGCCCCGGCAGAACCGGCAGGTCCGGCTCCAGCCAGACCCGCGCCCCCAGGGTGAGCCCGTCCGTCGGCCCGTAGGTCATCACCCGCGCGCCCTGTGCCGAGAGCGCCACGATCTCGCCGGGCACCCGCGAGGGCGCGCCGGCCGTGCCTGACGAGGCGCAGTCGATGGCCACCCGGTCTCCCAGCCCGGCGAACCCCTGCACCCCGGTCACCTGCAGCGACCCGGTGTCGACCGCGATCACCGACCCCGCCCGGCGGTGCGGCGTGATCCGCGACAGGCTGTCCTCCAGCGTCTCGAACATCGACAGGGCTCCGGTTGCGCGGCCCGGTTCGGGCCCTCCGGAACTAAAACCTTTTATCAACAAAGAAGGGTTAAGCCCGAAAGGGATCGCCAAGGGAGAAGCCCTGAAATGACACTCGATCTCGCCATCATGCGCCTTGCGGACCGTCTGGCCTCGTACGCTTCCGTGCGCCAGAGCGTGATTGCAGAGAACATCGCGAATGCCGACACGCCCGGCTTTCGCGCGCAGGACCTGTTGCCCTTCGCGGATGCCTACGCGGATGCCGCGCATGGCATTCCCGTGGCCGAGCCCGGCCGGCCGGGGCATTTCATCATCGGCAAGGACGGGTTCGCCGGCTTCGCGCTGGAGGAGGACGCCGCGCCCGGCGCCGTCAGCCCCAACGGCAATTCCGTCGCCATCGAGGACCAGATGATGCGTTCGGCCGAGCTGCAACTGCAGCATGACCTCGCCCTGGGGGTCTACCACAAATCCCTGCAGATCCTGCGGGCCGGCCTCGGCCGGATCCGCTGAGGAGGAAGACCATGGAGAGTTTCTTCGGCAGCATGATCACCTCGGCCCACGGCATGGTGGCCCAGTCCACCCGGCTGCGGGTGACCTCCGAGAACATCGCCAATGTCGACACCCCGGGCTACACCCGCAAGATCGTGACCTTCGAGCAGCTCGCCACCGATGAGGGCACCGAGATCGTCACCACCGGCCCGATCACCTTCGGGAAGGAGGAGCACGCCCGCATCCGCGATCCCGCCCATCCGCTGGCCGATCCGGATGGCACCTACATGGGATCGAACGTCGACCTGATGGTCGAGATCGCCGATGCCCGCGAAGCGCAGCGCACCTATGAGGCCAACCTGCGCATGTTCGACCAGGCCCGGCAGATGGCCTCGTCCTTCCTCGACCTGCTGCGCACCTGACCACAGCCCCCACGGAGCCCGCCATGGACACCCAGAACCTCATTTCCCAGCTCTATTCCCGGGCGCAGACCACCATGCCGCCGGCACCGGTCGCGCCGAAGGAGGCCGTCGCCGGGCCCGATTTCGCCGAGATCGCCCGCGGCATCGTCGATGACCTGCGCCGCAACGAGGCCGTGGCCCAGGCCGGGCTCGCCGGCCGGGCCGAACCGCAGTCGGTGGTGATGGCCCTCGCTTCCACCGAGCTGGCCATCGAGACCGCCGTGACCCTGCGGGACCGGGTGGTCGAGGCCTACCAGGAAATCCTGCGCATGCCCGTCTGACCCGCCCCCCGGGGCGCTTGCCATGACGACCCGCCCGCTTCGCAGGAGATCCGTTCCGATGAGCGACACCCAGATCTACGACCTTCTGCGCGATGCGCTCTGGGTGGGCTTCCTCGTCTGCCTGCCGGTGCTCGGCGTGGCGCTGGCCATCGGCCTGCTCATCGGCCTGTTCCAGGCTCTCACCTCGGTGCAGGAGATGACCCTCACCTTCGTGCCCAAGCTGGCGGCGATGATGGCCGTCTACTGGGTGACGATGGGGTTCATGAGCGGGATCCTGGTCGATTTCTTCCACGACCGGGTGCTGCCCGCCATCGTCGGGTCCTGAGCGATGGCCGGACCCCGCCCCGCGCCCGGAGTGCGGCGCCACGGCCCCTCCGCGCTTTTGCCCGCCGCGCTTTTGTCCTGCGCGCGTTCGTCTTCCGGGCGCAGGATGCGGAGGCGCTCCGCCCCGGCCGGAAGGATCGGGCTGCCCGGGGCGCGCCTTGCCTGCCGGTTCCCCGCATGCCCCCCCCGGGCGTGCCCGGCCCCCGCCGCCGGGCCGAGCGCTGGGCGGGTCTCTCCGGCCCGGTCCCGACGCGGATCCCCTCATGCCCTTCCGTCCCGCGCCGGCAGGGGGCGGGCGGCGCGGACAGGTTCGGGGCCGGTGGGTCCGGGGCCGGTGGGGCCGGGGCGAACGGGAACGGGACGAACGGGAACGGGGCGCGGCGGCGCGATGAAGGCGAGGCAGGGGCCCGTCTTCGCCGGCTGGCCGCGGGCCCGCGCGTTCCTGGCGCATCTGCTCTGTCTCCTGCTGCTCGGGCTGCCGGCCCTGCCCGGGCGCGCCGCCGCTCCCCCGGAGGGAGAGAGCGCCCGGGCCACGGCGGCGATCTGCGACATCGTGGCCCGCGAGGCCGCGCAGGAGAGCGGCGTGCCGCTCGACGTGCTGCGCGCCATCACCCGCACCGAGACCGGGCGCAAGCTGGAGGGGGCCTTCCTGCCCTGGCCCTGGACGATCAACATGGAGGGCAAGGGGCTCTGGTTCGACAGCCCGTCCGAGGCGCTCGCCTATGCCCGCGCCCGCCATGCCGAGGGGGCGCGCAGCTTCGACATGGGCTGTTTCCAGGTGAATTTCCGCTGGCATGGCGAGCATTTCGCCTCGCTCGACGAGATGATGGACCCGCTGGCGAATGCCCGCTACGCGGCGCGGTTTCTCTCCGAGCTCTATGCCGAGAGCGGTGACTGGGTGACGGCGGCGAGCCACTACCATTCCCGCACCCCCGAATTCGCCAGCCGCTACGGCGCGCGGTTCGCCCGGCTGCGCGCCAGCCTGCCGCCCATGCCCGAGGGGACCGGCTTTGCCGCCCTGCCGCGCCGGGCCTCCGAGGTGCCTGCCACCGTTGCCATGGTGGCGCTGCCGTACACCCCGGGGGCAGTTTCGCTGGTTCTTCCAGCTGCGAGCGGGGGCCTGCTGACGCCGGCGCGCCCGCTGTTCGACTGAAGGTCTGAAGTCCATGTCCACCCGCGCCAGCTTCAGCCCCGCCATGCTCGCCCAGCCCACGGTGATGCTGGCCCTCGCCCTGATGGCGATCATCGTGATGATGATCCTGCCGATGCCGGCCTGGGTGCTCGATGTCGGCCTCACCGCCTCCTTCGGCCTCGCCATCCTGATCTTCACCGTGACGCTGTTCATCCAGCGCCCGCTCGACTTCTCCGCCTTCCCCACCATCCTGCTCGCCTCGCTGATGCTGCGGCTCTCGCTCAACGTGAGCTCGACCAAGCTCATCATCGGCGAGGGGCACAACGGGCCCCAGGCCGCGGGCGGGGTGATCGAGGGCTTCGCCATGTTCATCATGGGCGGCTCGGTGGGGCTGGGCCTCGTGGTGTTCGGCGTGCTGCTGATCGTGAACTTCATCGTGATCACCAAGGGTGCGGGCCGCATGGCCGAGGTGGGCGCGCGCTTCGCGCTCGACGGCATGCCGGGCAAGCAGCTCGCCATCGACAGCGACATGGCCGCCGGCGCCATCACCCACGAGCAGGCCCGCGAGCGGCGCAAGACCGAGCAGGAGGAGACCACCTTCTTCGGCTCGCTCGACGGCGCGTCGAAATTCGTGAAGGGCGACGCGGTGGCGGGGCTGCTCATCACCCTGCTGAACCTGCTCGTGGGCCTCTCCATGGGCATCCTCGTGCACGGCATGCCGGCGGGCGAGGCCTTCGAGACCTATGCCATCCTCACCGTGGGCGACGGGCTCGTCACCCAGATCCCGGCGGTGATCATCTCCATCGCCGCCGCCCTGCTGCTCTCGAAGGGCGGCGCGCTGGGAACGGCGGACAAGGCGCTCTTCGGCCAGCTCGGCCGCTACCCGCTGGCGCTCGCCACCGTGGCCGGGCTGATGGGGCTGTTCGGGCTGATGCCGGGCCTGCCGGTGCTGCCCTTCGTCACCGGCGCCGCCATCCTGGGCGGCATCGCCTGGATCTCCGCCGGCCGGCAGGAGCGGGCGAAGACCGCCGAGCGGGTGGAGACCGAGGCCCCCGCCCCCGCGCCCGCGCGCCGGCTGGGCGACATGCTCGACCTCGACGAGATCCACCTCGAGTTCGCCCCCGACCTGGTCGCCACCGTGATGGACGAGGCCACCGGGCTCGACGGGCGCATCCTCAACATGCGCAACCACATCGCCCAGACCTGGGGGCTGATCATCCCGGAGATCCGCCTCACCGACAACGCGCTCCTGCCGCGCGGCACCTATGCCATCCGCATCCAGGGGGTGGAGATGGCGCGCGCCCGGCTCAAGACCGGCTTCGTGCTGGTGCTGCTCAACGAGGCGATGGGCGAGGCGCCGCCGGGCGAGGACGTGGCCGAGCCGGTCTACGGCGCGCCCGCGCGCTGGATCGCGGAGGCCGACCAGGAGGAGGCGGCGCTCAACGGGCTCTCGGTGGTCACCCCGGTGGAGGTGGTGGCCACGCACCTGATGGAGGTGCTCAAGCTCAACTTCGGCCGGCTGTTCAGCCGCCGCACCCTGCGCAAGCTGCTCGAGGAGTTCACCCGCGTCTCCGACACCGCCCGGGCGGAGGCGAACCGGCGCATCCTCGACGAGTTCATCCCCGACCGGGTGCCGGTGGACCTGCTGCAGCAGGTGCTGCGGCTGCTGCTGGAGGAGCGGGTGTCGATCCGCAACCTGCCGCTGATCCTGGAGGCGATCGCCGAGGCCAAGACCGTGGTCAACCATACCGAGGCGATCTGCGAGCATGTGCGCCACCGGCTGGGCTTCCAGCTGGTCGCCGAGCTGATGGAGCCGGACGGGGCGCTGCCGCTGATCCAGCTCGCGCCCGAATGGGAGGAGACCTTCCTCGCCCACCAGATCGACGGGGCGGACAGCGGCGTGGACGTCGCGCTGCCGCCCACGGACTTCAACCGGCTGGCGCGGTCGGTGGCCGAGAAGCTGGCCAAGGCCGGCGCGGACGGGCGCTACCCGGCGATCGCCACCTCCACCCGGCGGCGGCGCTTCCTGCGCACGGTCCTGTCGGCCAAGGGGATCCGGAACCCGGTGCTCTCCTTCGAGGAGATCGGCACCGAGGTGAAGCCGGCCCTGCTCGGAGTGGCCTGATGCGCGCGCCCTGCCTGCCGGCGCCGCCCTCCCGGCCGGCCGCCGCACCCCCGGCGGAGCCTTCTCCTCGGGGGGCATCGAGCCCCCGTCGGAGAACGGCCCGCAGCGCGGGCCGCAGCGCCCCGCCCCCGGCCGGGACAGCGGGACGATGACCGGGCTGGACGGGCTCATCGGCCTCTCCGCCGCACTGGAGGCGCTGGGCATCGCCGGCGGCAGCGGCCCGGCGATGGTGTTCACCTTCTTCGCCGTGTTCATGCGGGTGGGGGCGGTGGTCTCGCTGCTGCCGGGGATCGGCGAGCAGACCATGTCGATGCGCACCCGGCTGTGCGTGGCGCTGGCGCTCAGTGCCGCGCTCTGGCCGATGCTGGCGGAGCACGCGCACCTGCCGGGCGCGGACTGGGCCCCGGCTGCGCCGCAGCTCTTCCTCGTGCTGCTGGCCGAGACCGTGGCCGGGCTGGTGCTGGGGATCGCACTGCGGCTGATGCTCGTCGTGCTGCAGCTCGCGGGTTCGATCGCCGCCCAGTCCACCGCGATTTCCCAGATCGCCGGCGCCGGCGTGACCCCGGACCCGATGCCGGCGATGGGCAACATCCTGGTGATGGCCGGAATCGCCCTCGCCCTCACCCTCGGGCTGCACGTGAAGGCGGCGGTCATGATCGCCTGGTCCTACGAGATGCTGCCCTTCGGCCGCTTCCCAGACGGGGCGGACATGGCCAGCTGGGGCACGGCGAGCGTGTCGCGCGGCTTCGCCCTCGCCCTGGCGCTGGCCGGGCCCTTCGTGCTGCTGTCCTTCCTCTACAACCTCACGCTCGGCGCCATCAACCGGGCGATGCCGCAGCTCATGGTGGCCTTCGTGGGGGCACCCTTCATCACCGGGGCGGGGCTGGTGCTGCTGATGCTCGCCGGCCCGGTGATGCTGCGCATCTGGGTGGGGGCGCTCGACGACGTGCTGGCCGATCCGCTGGCGGTGCCCCGATGAGCGGGGCGGACGACAGCAGCGGCGAGAAGAGTTTCGAGCCCACCGAGAAGAAGCTTTCCGATGCCCGGCGCCAGGGCGACGTGGCGAAATCGACCGATGTCTCGGCCGCGGCCGCCTATCTCGGCCTGCTGCTGGCCCTCTTCGCCGCCGGCGCCGCCCCGGTCGAGATCACCGGCGGCGCGCTGGCCCGCTTCCTCGGACGGGCCGACCAGCTGGAAGGCCGCATCCTGGGGCCCGGAGGGGCCGGGCTCGCCGGGGCGCTGATCGGCGAGGCGATGCTGGGGCTGCTGCCGCTCCTCGCCCTGCCCGCGCTCGCCGCCTTCATCGCGCTGCTCGCGCAACGCGCCTTCGCCTTCTCGCCGGAGAAACTGCAGCCGAAACTGTCGCGCATCGACCCGGTCTCGGTGGCCGGCAACAAGTTCGGGCCCACGGGGCTGATGGATTTCCTGCGCAACCTGGTGAAGATGTGCGCGATCGGCGTGGTGCTCTGGCTCTACCTCGCCTCGGAGAGCGACCGGATCATCGGGGTGATGCGCGCGCCCGCCCGGATGCTGCCCGGGGAATTGGTGCGGCTGGGCACCGGGCTGCTCACCGCCATCACCGCCATCGCGGTGGTGATCGCCGCGCTCGACCTGCTCTGGCAACGCTTCAACCATGCCCGCCGCCTGCGCATGTCGCTCAAGGAAATGCGCGACGAGGCCAAGGAATCCGAGGGCGACCCCCATCAGAAGGCCGCCCGCCGCCGCCGGGGCGAGGAGATCGCGCGCAACCAGATGCTCGCCGACGTGCCGAAGGCCGATGTGGTGATCACGAACCCCAGCCATTACGCCGTGGCGCTGAAATGGTCGCGCAAACCGGGCGCGGCCCCGGAATGCGTGGCCAAGGGGGTCGACGAAACCGCCCGGGCGATCCGCGAGGCGGCCGCCGCCGCCGGTGTGCCCATTCACCCCGATCCGCCCACCGCGCGCGCCCTGCACGCGTTGGTCGAGATCGGCGAGGAAGTGCCGCCGGACCTCTACCGGGCCGTGGCCGCGGCCATCCGCTTCGCCGAGGCGATGCGCGCCCGGGCCCGGGCCGGTTGGACCTGAGGCATGGCCGACACGCTTTCCCCCGCCGGCATCGCCCGGCTCACCGACCTGGCGGACCGGGCCTTCGCCGCTCGCCGGGCGCGGCTGGGAGCGGCGGCCGCCGCCCAGTCCCTCGCCGAAAAGGCCCTCGCCGACCACCTCTCCCTGCGGGCCCCGGCGCTGCGCACGGCGGGCATCGACCAGCAGGTGCTCTCCGCCTGGCTGGTCTGGCATGGCCAGGAAATCCACCGCCGCCAGGCCCGGATCGATGCCGCCCGCCGCGACACCGCCGCCCGCCGGGCGGAAGCGGCCGAGGCCTTCGCCCGCTGCCGGGCCGTCACAATGCTCGCCAGACGCGCAGAGATCGAACGCCGCCGCAAGCAGGAGCGCGCCGACGAGCGGGCCCTGTCGATGCTGATGGCCGGCCGGAACGGGAAAATGTTTGGTCTCTTAGATTAATAGTGCGTTAGGGTGTGCACCCTAGGGTTGTTGTACTCGTCCGGTATGCCTGGAGTGACACAGATGCACGCGTTCCCCTTCCGGCTGTTGCTGAGTGCTTATGGCAGCGCTGCCATCCTGGCCCTCGCAAGCTGGTGGGTCGGGCTGCCCGGTCTGGCGGCCGCGCTGCTGTTCTGGCTGTCGGGGGCCGGGTTCGTCTTCCTGCTGCCGGTGGTCTTTCCCGACATCTGCCCGCCGCGCCGGGCCCGCAGCGCCGAGGATGGCGCGCCGCCCCTGGTGCCCCGGGGGGGCTGGGCGCCGCAGTCCGAGCCGGCTCACAGGCCCGAGGGCTGAGCCCGGGCGTCCGCTCCCGTCCGGCGTCTCAGGCCCGGATCTGCCACAGGCGGTAGCGCTTCTGACCTGAAATTTCCCGGATGAGCCCCATCTCGGCGAAGCGTCGCAGGACGGCATTCGCCGCCTGCTGGCTCACCCCCAGCCGGTCGCGCAGCAGGTTGGCGGAGACGAGGTGCTCGGCGGCCAGAACCCCTGCCGCGGCTTCCGCAAGCTGCCCCGGCAGGGCCGCCACGCGCAGCCGTGCCGTGTCGGCCCAGTCCGCCCGGCGGGCGAGAGCGGCGAGAACCGGTTCGATCCGCGCCTCGGCCCGGGCGAGGAAGGCCTCGAGCCGGGCCTCCGGCCCCGGCCCGGCGGCCCGTGGTGCGGCCCCGAGCGGCAGGAAGCGCGCCCGGGCCTGATCCGCCGCCGCGATCCGGGCGGCCAGCACGCCCCCTTCCAGAACCGCGCCCGGCCCGCCCAGCCCATGCCCGTGCCACAGGGCCAGCGCGGCGGCCCCCCGGGTGAGCGGGTGAAGGCCGGCGAGCCCGGTCATCTCCTGCGACCAGGCCGCCGCCTCGGCATCCCAGTCGGCCCCGGTGGGCCGGCGCAGGAGCGGGCGCAGGGCGAGATCGGTCTCGCTGCCGTCATGTCCGAGAAACTGCCGCAGGCCGGCGGCACCGGCCTCGGGGTCCGGCGCCGCCCCGGTCAGCCGGCGCGCCGCCCAGCCGGCCGCCAGCAAGGCCCCGGGCGCCGTGCTGCCCGCCGGGGCCCCGTGGCGCCAGAGCAGGAAGGCTTCGAGCCCGAGCCGGGCGCCATCGGCGCGGGTCAGCGCGACGGCTTCCTCCTCGGCCAGCCGCGCCGGGGCGGCGCCGCTGCCGGCCAGGCGTTCGTCGAGCCGGGCCAGTAGGGCCGCGACCCGGGCCAGGCGTCGCGGCATCTGCCGCTCCGCCGCCGCCCAGGCCTCCGGGTCTGACAGGTCTGCATCCCGATCGGCCATTGCCCCGCCTTCCTTCCGCCCCGCTCCGCGAAATCATAGAGCGGAACGCGGGGGGCGGGCCAGCCCGTGCGGGCCGGCCGGGCGCGCCCGATCCCGTGCGGCGCCCGGTTGCGGTTGATTGCGCGGGGCCGTCGGGTGGTCCCGCGCAGGGCAGGTTGTCGGCCCCGCGCGCGAGACGGTCAGTCGGTTCCCGCCGGTGCCGGATCGGGCGATGCGGCGGGGCCGGGTGCGCCGGTGACGACCCGGCGCGGCAGGCCCTCGCCGCCCGGCTGCAGCCGCGAGAGATACTCCGACAGGATGAAGGAGATCTGGTCGAGCCGGGCGCGCAGCTCGGGATCGGGCGGGGGCGCGGTGACGCGCCCGAGCTCGTTGAGCGCGGTGCGCATGCCGCCCAGCATCAGGCGCAGGTTGCCGATCTCCCCGAAGAACCGGGTTTCCATGCGCGCGATGTCCTGCGCGGCGGAGGGAGCTTCCGCCGACGGGCCGAGCGCCGCGGCGAGGGCCGGAGCGAGGGCCGCGGCCAACGCCTCGGGGTCGCCGCCTTCGGCCGGCGCCGTGTCCGCGAGGGCCCGGGCCAGCCCATCGAGGCGGGTTTCGAACCGCGCGAGGGCGGCCTCGACGGAGGCGGTGGTGTCCTCCCCGGGTGCGGGGCGGGCTCCGGCCAGCTCCTCCGCCAGGCCGTCAAACCGGGCTTCGACCCGGGCGAGACCCTCGGCGAAAGTGTCCGATCCGCCGGCTGCCGGCGCTGCCGCAGCGGCGGTGGCGAAGCTGTCCGCCAGGCTTTCGAGCCGGCTGTCGAGCCGGGCGAGGGTTTCTTCGAGCCCCGAGAGGTCGGGTGCCGCGCCGCGGCCTTCCTCCCCCCCACCGGTTTGCAGGTGTTCGGCCACGGCCTGCAGCGAGAGCACGATGCCCTGGAGCCGCGCGCGTTCGGGGCCGATGCTCTGGCCGACCACCGCCGCGCGGGTGGCGAGGCTCTGCAGGGTCTTCTGCATCCGGTCGATGCGGCGGGTGAGCGGCTCGAGTGTATCTTCCGCGCTGACGGGCAGGGCCATGATCCGGGTGGAGAGCGGTTCGAGGCGGGCCTCCGCTTCGGCCTGTCCGGCGCGGATCTCCTCGGCCAGCGCCGTGCGCAGGCTGTCGAGATCGGGCGGCGGCGGCAGGGCGCTCGCCAGGGTGGATATCTCGCGGCCGAGGGCGGCCAGGGGCGAGGCGAGCTCGGCGGCCACCCCCGGCGCGAGGCCGGACAGTGCGTCGGAGAGCTGGGCGGAGAGGGTTTCGAGCCGGATTTCCAGCGGGGCCAGGTCCACCGGATCGGGCGTGGCCTGTGCCGTCAGCGCGCCGAGCCGGCCGAGGCCTTCCTCGAACCCCGTTGCGAGGTCCTGTTTCAGGGCCGCGAGATCGGGCGCTTCGGGCAGCGGCCGCGCGGCGAGGGCCTCGATGCGCTCGGTGAGCGCCGTGAGCCGCGATTGCATGACCTCGACATGGCGGGCCATGGCCTTCTCGCTCAGCGGGGGGTCCGACCGGCGGGAGATTGCGGCATCGCCGAAGCGCATCAGCGCATGCTCGATGACCCCGAGACGCTCGTCGAGGTCGACCGTGCGGCTCTGGCGATCCTCCTCGCGGGCGAGCAGGCGCGAGAGGCTTTCCTCCAGCTCCGCGGCATGGGTGTCGAGGCGGCGCTGCGTGTCGCGCAGGCTGGCGGCGAGGCGCCCGGCATCCTCCTGCCCGGAGGGCTGGGCGAGGGCGGCGAGATGCGTCTCGATCGCATCCAGCCGGCGCGCGACCCCCTCGGAGAGGGAGGGCGGCGCCGGGGGCAGGGCCGCGATCACGGCCGGGGCGAGCTCGGCGGCCAGCCGGGCGGAGAGGCTGTCCGCCAGGGCCTCGGCGAGGGTGCGGGTGAGGGTCTCGGGATCGGCAGGTTCCGCCGGCGCGGGCAAGGCCTCCGCGACCGCGGCCTCGACCCGGGCGGTGAGCAGGCCTGCGAGCGCTTCGGAATCCGGCGCCGGGGGCAGGGCCGCGACCAGCGCCGGCGCGAGGGTTGCGGCCAGCGTGGGGCCGAGGGTGGAAGCCAGGGCTTCGGCCAGGGCCTCGGGGGCCATCGGTTCCGCCGGCCCGGGCAGGGCGGCGAGGGCGGCGTCGAGGCGGGCACCGAGGGCTTCGGAGAGGGCGTCCGCGTCCGGGCCTGCGGGGAGGCTGGCGGTGAGGGCGGGGAGGAGGGCAGCCGTGAGGGCTTCTGCCAGGGCCTCGGGGGCCATCGGTTCCGCGGGTGCGGGGAGGGCGGCGAGGGCTGCGTCGAGGCGGGCGCCGAGGGCTTCGGAGAGGGCGTCCGCGTCCGGGCCTGCGGGGAGGCTGGCGGTGAGGGCGGGGAGGAGGGCAGCCGTGAGGGCTTCTGCCAGGGCCTCGGGGGCCATCGGTTCCGCGGGTGCGGGGAGGGCGGCGAGGGCTGCGTCGAGGCGGGCGCCGAGGGCTTCGGAGAGGGCGTCCGCGTCCGGGCCTGCGGGGAGGCTGGCGGTGAGGGCGGGGAGGAGGGCAGCCGTGAGGGCTTCTGCCAGGGCCTCGGGGGCCATCGGTTCCGCGGGTGCGGGCAGGGCGGCGAGGGCTGCGTCGAGGCGGGTGCCGAGGGTTTCGGAGAGGGCGTCCGTGTCCGGGCCTGCGGGGAGGCTGGCGGTGAGCAGCGGCGCGAGGGCTTCGGCGAGTGCGGTGACCCGGGCCGTGTCGGTTTCGGCCGCGCCATCGGGAGCGGGGAAATGCGTGGCCAGCGCCGCGGCGAGCTCGCTGGCCAGGGTTGCCGCGTCGACCGGCGGATCGGAGGGCGCGGAGAGCGCCTCCTGCAGCGCCGCGAGCCGCGGGTCGAGCCCGGCGATGGCCGCGGCCACGCTCTCGGACAGCGCCTGCGGGTCGGTCTCGCCGATCCGGGCCTCGATGGCTTCGAGGCGCTCCACGAGCCGGGCGCCTTCCTCGGAGGCCGGGACGGCGACGGGGGCGGGGATGATCGCGCGCACCCGTTCGGCCACGCCGGAGAGGGCGGCGTCGACCAGTTCGGTGATCCGCCCGGCGGTGAGCCGGGCCGCGGCGATGGCATAGCCCGCGTCGAGCACCGAGCGCACGCCGGGCCCGGCGGCGGTGCGTGCCGCATCCTGCAGGGCGCCGACGAGGATCAGCGCCTGGTCGTCGAGCGAGGGCAGGGGCTCGCCCGGCGGCGAGAGCGGTTCGACATGCACCGCGCCGAACCCGGCCGATGCGCCCAGTGCCTCCGCGAGACCGGCGGCAAAGGCCTCCTCCCCTTCCTCCGGCGCGGCCTGCACGCCGTAGGAGAAGGCGCCGAGCCGGAAGACCTGGCCGGCCACGCGTTCGCAGATCGCTTCCAGCAGGGCCGTCTCGAGGCCGGGGTCCCGGGCGCCGGCGACCGCGTTCGGGTCAAGTTCTATGCGATGGGTGATCAGGCCGGCACGGGCAAGCCGCTCGGCCATGTCTCCGGTCATGTCTTCGGGAGATCCGCTTCCGTCCATGCTCCGCTCCGCTCTGGGGTCCGGGACCCGGGGCGCCCGCCGCCCCCGGAGCCGCGCACCCCGCCGCGGCCCGACACCGGACCTCGGGGCGTTCTGCCCTGGGAGCCGGGCAGGGCCGACTCGAAATGCGGTCTCTCCCCGACCAGGCCGGGGGCGCCGCGGGAGGGACGCTAGCAAGCAATTGCTGACGATCCATTAACCTCGACCGGCCCCCGGCTCCTGCGCCGCGCACGGGTTCCGTTCGCGCCGCGAACCGGATAAACAGGCCGCGGAAGCCTCAGGACCCCCCGGTGCATCAGCAGGATGCGGGCCCGGGGGCCGGCCGGAGCCCCGGTGCGCGGGGTCTCCCCAGAACAAGGATGACGGCCATGCGCGTGGCAATGATCGGTACCGGCTATGTGGGCCTGGTCTCGGGGGTGTGTTTCTCGGATTTCGGCCATGACGTGACCTGCGTGGACACGAATGCCGAGAAGATCGCCCAGCTCACCCGTGGCGAGGTGCCGATCTTCGAGCCCGGGCTGGAGGCGCTGCTGGCCAAGAACGTCGCCGCCGGGCGGCTGAGCTTCACCGGCGATCTCGCCAGCGCGGTGGCCGGGGCGGAGGCGGTGTTCATCGCGGTGGGCACGCCCACGCGGCGCGGCGACGGCCATGCCGACCTCACCTACGTCTATGCCGCCGCGCGCGAGGTGGCCGCGGCGCTCTCGGGCTACACGGTGGTGGTGACGAAATCGACCGTGCCGGTGGGCACCAACCGCGAGGTGGCACGCATCATCGCCGAGGCGAACCCGGAGGCCGATTTCGACGTGGCCTCCAACCCCGAGTTCCTGCGCGAGGGGGCGGCCATCGACGATTTCATGCGCCCGGACCGGGTGGTGGTGGGTGTCGAGAGCGCGCGGGCCCGCGAGGTGATGGGCGCGCTCTACCGGCCGCTCTACCTGCGCGAGGCGCCGATGGTCTATACCGGGCTCGAGAGCGCGGAGATGATCAAGTATGCCGCGAACGCCTTCCTCGCCACCAAGATCACCTTCATCAACGAGATCGCGGCGCTGTGCGAGAAGGTGGGCGCCGACGTGAAGGCGGTCTCCAAGGGCATGGGGCTGGACGGGCGCATCGGCAACAAGTTCCTGCATGCCGGGCCCGGCTATGGCGGCTCCTGCTTTCCCAAGGACACCAAGGCGCTGGCGCGCATCGGCCAGGACCATGCCTCGCCGATGGAGATCGTGGAGACGGTGATCGCGGTGAACGAGGCGCGCAAGCGGGCGATGGTCGACAAGGTGCTCGACCTGTGCGGCGGCCGGGTGGCGAACAAGGTGATCGCGGTGTTCGGCGTGACCTTCAAGCCCAACACGGACGACATGCGCGACAGCCCCTCGCTGACCATCGTGCCGGCGCTGGTGGGCGCGGGGGCCACGGTGCGGGTGGTCGACCCGGAGGGGCGCAAGGAGGGCGAGGCGCTCTTGCCCGGCGTCACCTGGATGGACGATCCCTACGAAGCGGCCTCGGGCGCGGTGGCCGCCGTCATCCTCACCGAGTGGAACGAGTTCCGCGCCCTCGATCTCGCGCGGCTGGCCGGTGCCATGGCCGAGCCGCGGCTCGCGGACCTGCGCAACATCTATTCCCCCGAGGACGCCGCCCGCGCCGGGCTCTCCTATGTCTCGGTGGGCCGGGCGCCGGTGGGGGCCTGAGGCGGGGCGCGACCGGGCCGTCGCCTGCTGCCTTGCTGCCGGTCCGGAGGGCGGGGAACGGTGCGAGGCGTTCGCGGCACCCTGCGTCTCGGGAGGCTGCCCGGGGCTTCGGGGCGCCCGCCAGGGCCGTCCGGCCGCCGGGGGGGAGACCGCCAGGGGCCGCGCCGGGGGGGTAATTCCGGCGGCCCCGGGCGATCTTGCCGCCGGGGCCGCCGATCCGGCCGTCTGCAGTCCCGCAGTCCGGCCGTTGCGCGGGAACTCCCCTTGGGGGGCATTGAGCCCCCGCGCGGGGAGCGGCCCGTCTTCGCGTGCCGGTCCCGGCCCCGGCCGGTCGCCCGGGGCGCGCCTGCCTCCCCCGGCCCCTTCCGCGGGGGCCGGCCCGTTCTCCCGGCGCCCGAGGCGCCCGATCCGGAGCCCTTGCCATGGCCCTCGCGCTCTACACGTTCGGACAGTTCGCCCGCCCCTCGGCGGACCCGGCGAATGACGGGTTCCACGACCGCAACGACCGCAACTTCCGCGCCGCGGAGCACAGCTCCGGCTTTCTCGGCCGCTCCGGCTATCCGGACGAGCCCGGCCCCGCGCCCTGGGGCGTGCAGGTCTACCCGCGCTTTCACGTGGAGAACGGCGACGGCTGGGCCCCCTCCACCCTGTCGCTCTGGGAGAGCCCGGAGGCGGCGATGGCCTTCACCTGGCATTCGGAGATCCACCGCGAGGCGCTGCGCCGTGGGCGGGAGTGGTTCGTGAAACCCGCCTGGCCGCCCTACGTGTTCTGGTGGGTGGCCGAGGGCCATGTCCCGGACTGGGCGGAGGGTGTTGCCCGTTTCGAGCAGCTGGCCGACCAGGGGCCGGGCCCGCAGGCCTTCGACCACGCCGCGCTCTTCGATGCGGACGGCCAGCCCCGCCGGCAGGACCCTGCCATCCTCGCCCGGCACGTGGCCGCGAACGCCACCCGCCTCGCCGGGCTCTGAGCGCAACAGGGCCGTGCAGGCCGGCCCCGCCGGCCCTTCCCCGACGGGGCTCGATGCCCCCGAGGGGAAGATCCCCCGGCCTCGCGCTGCAGGTGGCGCCTGGCCCCCCGGCCGGCACCCGGGGGGCAGGCGCCGGAAGTCCCCCGGCGCGCCCGGGCCGGCACCGCGGAGGGCCCCTGCGCCTGCGGGGCTCAGAGCAGCGCCACGATCTCTCCCACCAGCGGCTCCACGCGCGCCGCGTCGCCGCGGGTTTCCAGGTTGAGGCGCACCAGCGGCTCGGTCTGGGAGCGGCGCAGGTTGAAGCGCCAGTCGGCGAATTCCATGCTCAGCCCGTCCGACCAGTCCACCGCCAGCGCCGCACCGGCATGGGCGGCGAAGACCCGGGCCAGCGCCGCCTCCGGGTCGGCGATGGTGAAGTTGCGCTCGCCCGAGCCGGGGAATTTCGCCAGCCGCTCGGAGACCAGGGTGGAGAGCGGCCGCCCGGCGCGCGAGACCAGCTCGGCGATCATCAGCCAGGGGATCATGCCGCTGTCGCAGTTCATGAAGCCGGCGAAATAGTGATGCGCGCTCATCTCGCCGCCGTAGACCGCGCCCTCCCGGCGCATCGCCGCCTTGATGAGCGCGTGCCCGGTGTTGGACTGCACCGCCCGCCCGCCGGCCGCCCCCACGATGTCGAGCGTGTTCCAGGTCATGCGCGGGTCGTGGATGATGGTCGCCCCGGGGGCGAGGGTGAGCGCCTGCTGCGCCAGCAGCCCGACGATGTAGTAGCCGTCGATGAAGGCGCCGGTCTCGTCGAACAGGAAGCAGCGGTCGAAATCCCCGTCCCAGGCCACGCCGAAATCCGCGCCATGCGCGCGCACGGCCTCCGCCGTCACCGGCTGGTTCCCGGGCAGGAGCGGGTTGGGGATGCCGTTGGGAAAGCTGCCGTCGGGGGTGTGGTGGAGCTTCACGAAGGTGAGCGGCGCGCCGGCGGCGGCAAGGGCGGCCTCGATGGCGTCGAAGGCGGGGCCCGCGGTGCCGTTGCCGGCGTTCACCAGGATCTTCAGCGGCCTGAAGGCGGAGAGATCGGCGAAGGAGAGCACCTTCTCCACATAGGCCGCGCGGGTGTCAGCCTCGCGGTAGCTGCCGCGCACCGGGGCGGGGGCGGGCCCGGCCTCGGCCAGGGCGCGGATGGCGCCGAGCTCGGCCCCGGGGTCGAGCGGGCGCGCGCCGGCCGCGACCAGCTTCATGCCGTTGTAGTCGATCGGGTTGTGCGAGGCGGTCACCTCGATGCCGCCGCCGCAGCCCAGGTGCGCGGTGGCGAAGTAGATCTCCTCGGTTCCGCAGAGCCCGAGGTCGATCACGTCGGCGCCGCCGTCGCGCAGCCCCTCGGCGAGGGCGGCCTTCAGCGCGGTGCTCGAGGCCCGGCAGTCACCGCCGACCACCACCGTGCCGGGCAGCATCACCCGGGCGAAGGCGAGGCCGATGCGCCGGGCGATGGCCTCGTCGAGGTCGATCCCCAGCCGGCCGCGGATGTCATAGGCCTTGAAACAGGTGAGCGGGGCGGAGGGGAGGGAGAGATCCGACGCGGGCATGGCAATGTCCTTCATTGGAAAGCGCGATGGGAAAATGGCTCGTCTGCCCGCCCCCGCGCCGGCCACCCCCGGGCGGCCGCCCCGGCGGGCGGGGTCATCACGGCCCGGGAACGGCGGGGAAAATTCCCGTGCGCCCGCAGGCGCGCCCGCGGACCGCAGCGCCGAGTTTCGGCGCAAAGCCCGGTCACATCAAGCACCTTTCCCGCACCCGCCGGCGGCGCGGCGCCGGTCCCGGCTCCGCGCGCTCCGGCGCCCGGGCCCCGTCATCCCGGCCCTGCCGCGGCTTTCCCGCCATTCCCCCTGCCGCCCGCATCCCCCCAGGAGGCACGGCCGCCTCTCGCGCCCGCCGCTGCACCGCCTGTCCGGTCCCGGCTCCGCGCCCTACCCCATGCGCCCGGGCCTCCGGTCCGCGCCCCTCCCCGCTGTCCCTCCCGGCAAGGCCGGCCTTCCGGGGCCGGGCCGGCGTGCCACCCGCGGCCCCGGCCGGCCCGGCCCAGCACTGGTGTCCCCGCGCCGCCTCCGGCCCGGCACGCGCCTCGCCCTGCCACCCCGCGCCCGCCCTGCCGCCGCGGCACGTCCCGCCCTTCCGCCGCGCGGCACGCGCGGCCCGGCCCAAAGCGCAGGAGACGCGCCCCGCGAGGGGCGGGTCGAGGGAGCACGGGAGCCCCCCTCCGGCCAATGGCCTTGCGGCCTGGGGGCTCCCGTGCTGTGGCCACCTGTCGGTGTCCGCCGCTTTGGGCCGGGCCGGGCGCTGCGCGCCCGGCACCAGTGTCGCCCCCCGCGGCTTGCCAAGCCGCCGGGAGCGTCGCAGGATCGGCGGCATCCGCCCGGGACCGGCATGGCCCCCGCTGTCCCCGCCATCCGCCTCCAGCCTCGGGAGACCCGATCCAGATGCCCAAGCTCCGCCTGCCCCCGGCCCTCCGCCCCGGAGATGCCACGTGAGCGTCTCCGTCCCCGCCGCCGCCGCCATCCTGCGCGAGGCGATGCGCGAGAGCGTCCGCCGCCATTCCTTCTGGTACCTAGTCCAGGGCGGGATGATGACCCTCGCGGGCCTCTGCGCCCTGCTGTTCCCGGTGTTCTCCTCGCTCGCCATCACCCTGGTGCTGGGCTGGCTGCTGGTGATCGGCGGGGTGATGCGCGGCATCGGCCTCATCGCCAGCCGCCACCTGCCGTATTTCTGGCTGCAGGCGATCTCGGTGCTGCTGTCGCTGCTCGTGGGCCTGTTCATCCTGCGCAACACCGGCGAGGGGCTGCTGATGCTCACCCTGCTGCTGATCATCCTGTTCCTGATCGGCGGCATCTCCCGGGTGATCTTCGCCCTCTCCATCCGCCCCTTCCCGAACTGGGGCTGGGTGCTGCTCAGCGGATCGGCCTCGGTGGTGCTGGCCTTCTTCCTCTATGCCAGCCTGCCGGTCACCGCGCTGTGGCTGCTGGGCGTGTGCCTGGGGATCGAACTGGTCGGCGAAGGCGTCTCGCTGAGCTGGCTGGCCTGGAAGGTGCGCACCGCAAGGCGCCCGGTCACCACGCCCTGACCCGGGCTTCGCCCTTAACTGGCTGTTAATCCTGACGCGCGACTCTCGGGTCTTCCTTCCGAACGGGAGACCCGCCGATGCCCGACCAGCCGCATTTTCCCATCGCCCTGCTGCCGCTCGGCCCGGCCGACCTGCTGCTGGCCCTGGCCACCGTGCTCGCAGCGCTGTTCTGCGGCCTGCTCGCCTGGCGCCTCGCGCGGCAGGAGAAGGCGGGTGCCGCCGCCCTGGCCGGGCTGAGGGTCGAACTCGCCGGGCTGCAGGAGCAGATCGCCGCCGCGATCGCGCTGCAGGAGACCAGCGCTGCCGCCGAGCGCGACAGCACCCGCCAGTTCGTCGAGGAGACGGTGCGCGACGCCGCGACCATTACCGCGACCGAAGTCATCAGCCATGCGCGCGAGGAGATCGACACCCGCAGCACCGCCCTCTCGGAAGAGATCCGCGACGCGATGTCCGAGGCGCTCGCCCGGCACGGTGCGGAGCTGCGCGGCGAAATCACCCCCACGGTCGAGGAACTGCTCGCCGAGCTGCTGCCCCCGGCAATCGAGGCGGCTTTCCCGCCCGCCTTCGAAGCCGCGTTCCCGGATGCCTTCCCGCCCGCCTTCGCCGAGGCTTTCACGGAAGCCTTCGGCGCGGCCTTCGACGCCCGCTTCCCCCCGGCCTTCGCCGATGCCTTCGAACCGGCGCTGGACCGGGAGCGGCTGGCGGAGGAGATGGTCGGACTGCTCTCCGGCCCGCTGGCCGAAACCTTCGCCGAGGCCTTCGCGACCCGGATGGAGGAGACCGTCTCCGCCGCCGATGCCGCGGCACGCGAGCGGATCGAGGCCGAAATTCCGGGCCTGCGCAGCTCCCTTACCGAGGCGCTGACCCCGGTTCTGGAAGAGCGCATCGCCATCCAGGCCGGCGAATTCCTCACCGAACGGCTGCAGGGCGAGATCGGCGCACGGCTCGCGCCGGCGGTCGAAACGGCAATGGAACGGGCCGGAAAGCTCCTGGCCGCCGACTTGCACGACATGGCCGAGGCGGAACTGGCCAGGGCCGCGGCCGACCGGCCTCCCGCCTCCGACCCCTCGCCTGCGGATCCCGCCGGCCCCGCCGCGCTGCCGCACCGCAGCGGAGGCCTTATCTCCGTGCATTCCGGACGCCGCCGCTGACCCGGTTCCGGTCCGCCTGAGGGATGCACGAGATCCGGACACTGCACCGAACCATACGGAAATGAGGCCACCCCGGCCATCATCGCGAAGAAACCCCGATTGCCCGAGGCGTGAACGGTCCGATATCGGAGCCATCCGCCGCCGCCTGGAACGGCAGCCGCGGAAGGGGCCCGGAAATCTGCCCGGGGTCATGAGCGACGGTCCGATACCGTGGGCCCGGATGGCTTACCCGCAAAGACCGCTACGCCGTGCCATGTCTGCCCGCCTGATCCGGAAAGTCCCGAGCGAAGGGTCCCGGAGGCCCCGCGCTTCGCCGGCGCATTCAGGCCAACGGCGCCATGTTGCACTGCGAAGGGGGATGGGCCACGGCCGCCCCGGCGCCGGCCCCGAGGCGCGCGGAGCGGACATCATCCGGCATGAGCGCGACCTTCGCAATCACCGTGCCATCCCCGGCTGCGCCTGACGCCGGCGCAGCCCTGCCGCCCGTTCCTCGCAACCGCACAATGCAGGCAGCGCCGTGCACTCCCGGAGCAGCACACCCGCCAGCCCCGCACCGGAAATGGAAGCACCGTCACGCGAAGCCGAACCCCCGGCATCCGGGCGCGGCAGATCGCCCCGAAGTCGCCTTCCCCCGACCGCGAGGCCCCATCGGCACAGCCCCCCCGGGCCGGGACCCGTTGGCGCAGACCGGAATTCCGGTCTGCCCGGATCATCCTGGTGCTTGCCGAACAGTGCAAAAAAATGGAAAGTCAGTACCGAAACGCGGCCCGTGCCGGATGTCATGACATCTCCGGCATGAGACCCCGAGCGCGGGCCTCGCCCCGACGGCGCACCCGGCCCCGATTCCGGCTGCAGAAGCCGGCGCCATGAGGGCGGGCGGAGAGGCCTGCCACACATCTCCGGCAACATCCCTCAACCTCAGCTAGAAAATTATGTTGCACTGCAAGGAGGGCGAGTAAATAGCCTTGCAAGCAGAATTGGAACATGGTCCAACAGGCTGTCCCGGATCTCGGAGCGACAGCCCGAGGTTCGGCAACGACATATAGGACGCCAATGAGCAAGCACGCGAACGACAGACACGAAGGCTGACCGCTCAGTTCGCGCATCGAATACGTCACAACATCAAGTTCCTGGGTAAAGCATGATCAAAAAAATTGGATTTATCATTCCAAGCATTGGGGTCGGTGGCGCTGAACGGGTGGTTGTCAGTCTTGCCAATGCTCTTTCTACGTATTTTGAGTGTGTAATTTTTGTTCAGCCAGGGTCTCAGAGACATTATCAGATCGATGTGGACGTTCTGGAAATAGACTTCACGAAAGAGGGAATACTGAACGCGGTCAAGGAGCATAAGATTGACCTCCTGTCGGATCACTTCCACTGGGAAGCGGACCACGTCAAAGTTATCGCCGAGGTTGCCGACGAGGGCGTGAAAGTCGTCCTGACCGAGCACAATTCGTACTATTATCCCCTGTTCCAGTTCGCGCGTGACCGGAAGGCCGGGTATGACAAGTGGTTCAATGACCGCTACGATTTCTACAAGAAATTCACCGGCGTCATCCTGCTGAACGAAGATACTCACAAGAGCTTCCGGCAGCATCTGGACAATATCTACACCATCCCCAACCCGGTTCCCTATGATCCCTCGGGTGTTGCGGATTACAATTCGAAGCGTGTTCTGTCTGCTTCACACTTCTTCAAGAAAGCCAAGCGGATCGACCTGCTCTACGCCATGCAGGCGAAATTGCAGGACATGGTTCCCGAATCTGTTCTCACAATTCTCGGGAATTACAGCTGGACTCAGGATCAGTACTATCGCCGGGCCACGGGGTGTCGGCCGGACGCGGTGCGCAGCCCCGGCCGGACCACGCGCGTGGAAGACTATTACAACAAGGCGTCCGTATTCGTCATGACGTCGGAGATCGAAGGCCAGCCGATGGTCCTGCTGGAGGCCGCGATGCATGCCCTCCCCCAGGTGTGCTTCGATATCCCCGGCCTTCGCGACCAGATCGTGGATGGCGTGACCGGGCGGCTCATTCCGTACGGCGATGTCGATGCTCTCACGGCCTGTGTCTCCGAACTGCTCGAAAATCCGGACAGGATGCGGGAAATGGGGCTCGCCGCGCGCAAGTTCGTTCAGGAGCAGTTCTCCGAGGAGCGCGTTGTCGATATCTGGATCGACCTGATTGCCGAAATCGACAAGACGGGTCGCATAACGGCGCCGGAGTATGAGCAGACCGAAGAAGAAAAGGAAAGCGACCTGAAGTGGAAGGACTACTGGAAGGGTGCGGCAAACAACGCGGCCAGCCATGTGGACCCGAAGATCAGCTTTCTTGTTCCCGTATACGGCACCGAGGCCGTTCTGGGCCGATGCCTTCGCAGTATTCAGGACCAGACTCTCGAAGAATTCGAATGTATCGTGGTGGATGACGCCTCTCCCGGAGATGTGGAAGCCGTGATGCGCGAAGCCATCGGCGATGACGCCAGGTTCCGGATCATTCATCACGCCCAGAACCGCGGTCTTTATCAGGCGCGCTCCACTGCGGCAGACGATGCGTGCGGCCTGTTCTTCGCGAATATTGACAGCGATGACTATATCCACCCGTCATTCGCGGAAATCATGTTCGACAAGGCCATTCTGACAGACAGCGAAATCGTCGAATGCCAGGCGATCGAGCTTCACGCCGATGGACGGCCCATCCGGTTCAACGATATTCAGCAGGTTGACCCGATCGATGGTGCCGAGGCGAACAGGGCCTTCCTCAACAATACTTTTAGAAACGTGGTCTGGAACAAGATATACGCCCGGGACCTCTGGCGGCGGGTTCCGGAGCACAATTCCATCGACGTGGGCCTGTCCATCACGGAAGATCTGCTCCGGAACAGCTTGCTGTTCCCGGCCTGCCACAGATATACGGCCGTCCAGGACTGCCTGTACTATTATTGTCGCCGGCCGACCTCGGTCGTCACGGGTGGGGATATCATCCGGCTGGACAAGAAGCTGAAGGATATCGAGTACTCCTATCGGAAGGCGAAGGCCCAGTATGTTTCGGAGGACTCCGAACAGTTCTGGAAAAAGCTGGAGCACCGAAGAATTGAGGATATCTCCTGGTATGTCTCGGAGTACCTGAAGCGTACCGAACTCAGTGCGGTGTGGTCCGAAATCTGGGAGAAGGATGTCGACCCGTCCCTGTCCCTGATCATTTCGCTTGTAGCCAACAACGCCAAGTTGGATGTTGAGCTGCAGCATCGCTGGAACGCCTGGCGCTGGGAGCTGAACAGAGCTACCCGCCTGGAAAACAAATTGACGGAAGCCCGGAAGACTCTCTCTTAAGTATGGGAAACCTTAGCTATGAGTAAAACTACACAGCTCCTTTCGGTTCTTGGCGAAATTCGCGGACGCCTTGACGAATTAGAGGAGATGGTTCGTTTTCCGGACAAGTATGTGGTTGGGATGCCGCAGGGATTTGAGGATGATGACGTCGAAACCCGTACGCCTCAGGCATGGCTGGACATCAACCAGCACGGATTGACCGAGGCCACGCGCGCGCATCCGTTCGAGATGGTGTCGGGCCTCATGCAGTTCGGCTGCCCGGATCCGAACGCGGTCTGCACGTTCTCGACCTTCGAGCTGTCCAATCTCCACCAGAACGCGTCCGAAACGCGATACGGACTGCGCGCGAATCCGACCGGCGAGAAGAACTCCTGGTTCACCTACGAACTGGCCCTCGACGAGCCGAACCTGCAGGACTACGAGTGGCTGGAGTGGATCATCAAGGTGTCCTCGGACACGCCGGTGGACATCTTCTTCCAGATCATCTGTGACGGGCTTTCCGAAGACACTCGGATCGATGTCGGGCGGCGGAAGGTCAATGAATTTTCCAGCTTCCAGCACATACTGCTCCCCCGGCAGCAGGTGGAGGACCATAATGCGCTGGCTTCCGAGAGGATAAGGCTAATAATTGGTACGGACGGATCACCCGTGCCGCTGAACGTGTACGCGCTGGGTGTTTACGCAAAACGAACTAATTCAAACTAAGGCGGCTCAAAACATGACGAAGAGCTTCGGTAAACCGGCACTTCTATTCGCTGCTACACAGCGTAGCGGTTCAACAATGGTCGTGGATGACTTCCAGAATATCACGGGAAGGTCGCGCACTGAGAGTGAAGCATTCTACAGGCAGGTCATCGCGGCTGAACGGTCGTCTGAGGACTGGGATGTCACGGTCGAGAAGGTAAAGGCATTTCGCGACAAAGAAGTGATTTTCTTCGACAAGATCATGTTCCATCAGATGACTGTCCTGTCCGAGATGATCGATCCGGAAAGGCACACGCCTGCGTGTCTGCCGTTTTTCGAGTACTTCCGTGATGCGACCTGGGTCTACATCCGCCGCGCGAATGCCTTCGAGCAGGTGGTGTCGAAATATATCGCCGAGGCGCTGAACGTCTGGGACAAGGCCGATGCCAAGTCCGACGATTTCAACTCGAAGTTCGAGTTCAACATCGAGCTCGCGAAGGTGCATCTGCGCAGCCTCCTCAAGGAGGACGAGCAGTGGCAGGTGTTCTTCCGCCGTCACAAGATCTCCCCCATCGAGATCTATTATGAAGACGCGGTTTCGAACTTCCCGAACTACCTGGCTCCGGTTCTGGAGAAGATCGGCGTGTCGGCCAATCTCGAGCAGACCGGCGAGCGCAGGATGCGGAAGCTGGGGAACAGCCGGAACGAAAACCTGGCCAACGTTCTCATGCACATGATGATGCGTGAAAACATCCAGTCCGGTTTCGAGTTCAAGCAGTTCATCAGGAACGCAAAAGCCAACCAGTAAGCCTGGTGCAGGCAAACGCATGAGGGAGATGGCCTCCGGCTGCCCTGGCTGTCTCAGACGCAGGGGAGCCGAGTGGGCATTCCAATGGTCTTCAGGCTTGCGACCGCCTGGTCGTGAGAAGCGATCAGGTTCCTTACGGGCCGCAGAGGAATAGGAAGGGCCGAGCATGTTGGCGTTTTTTGAACCAAAAATTGTTGTTCTTGCCGTTCCAAAGACCGGTACTTCCGCGCTGAACAGGTATCTGCGCAAGATCGCGGATATTGCTTATATCGGAGTAGAGGGCGAAAAGGCGGGCAAGCACACGTCTGTCTCTGACTTCAGGGGAAAGGTCGAACCCGATCTTCTCAAGCAGGGGCATGGCCCCTTCGAATGCGTGGCGGCCTTCCGGGAGCCCGTGAGCTGGCTGAACAGCTGGTACCGGTTTCGCCGGCGTGACTCCCTGGACGGAAAGCCGCAATCGACGAAGGATCTGACTTTCGATGAGTTCGTGCAGGCTTTCTGTTTGCCAGACCGGAAAAAGCCGCTATGTGCAAATCTGAAGCCGCAAAGCTGGTTCGTGTGCGACAAGGCAGGGGCGATCGCTGTCGATCACCTTTTCAAGTATGAGCTGGAAAACCGTGAGATCAGCAAGTTCCTTGCCGACAGGCTGAACGTGGAGATCAAGCTGGATCAGGTGAACGTGTCTCCTGTTCGGACCGGGTTCGACCTGAGCGAGAAGACACTGAGGTTGTACCGGCGCGCCTTCGCATCGGATTTCGAGATCTACGATTCTCTGTAAGACGCAGTTTTATAAGCCCTTTTGACAAGGCACGGCTGAAACTGGGGAGGGTCGGCTGTTAGAATGTCCGTCCGGAGCGCCGAGTATGCTTCGATGTGACGTACGGGGAAATGCCGCGCCTCAGCGGTGAAAAAATCAGAGATATGACAGAGACCCGCTCTCCTGGGGAGAGCCGTGGTGTTGCGGCCTGTGGTTCCGGAGGGAGCATCTGGTCTGGTGTAAATTCAACCGTGGTTGAGGGTAAATGATGAACCTCACTTCGCAGATCATTTATCAGGGTGAGGGCTACCTGGTCGAAGCTCTCGGGACGCTCGAGCATGACGTGACGATCGTCGGCTTCGCGTCCAGAGGGGCATCGGCACGCTACAACCCGGTGACACCTGCAGATTTTGACCGGCGCTTCCTGAAGGCGTCGCTCCTGAAGTGGAACCTTCCGGTCAATTTCGTCAATTTCACGAGCAACAGGAACTGCTGGTTCATGCTGCCGGAGATCGTGGAGGCATGCTCCGCTCTCCGCAAGCGCCTCGGGGGGCAACGGCTCATCACCTACGGAAGCTCCATGGGTGGGTTTGCAGCGATCAATTGCTCCACCTTCCTCGATGCCGATTACTTCCTGGCGCTGTCGCCCCTGTACTCGATCTTCGATCCGTTCATGAAATCCATCAGGGACACCCGGTTTCGCGAGGAACGTGAAGCGCTGAATGACGCCTTCGATGGTATATCGAAGGGCTGGCATGCCGGGCGGACCGGGCTGGTTGCCTATGATGATCGGCACGAGCGGGATACGCGGCATGCGCAGGAGATCCTGAAGCAGACGTCCGGCCATGAGCTGAAGGTTCCGTTCGCCGGACATCCCGTCGGCCCCTCGCTGAACCGGGCATATTCCCTGAAGAAGATCCTTGTTCAGAGTATATCCGGGCCCATCGATGTCGACGAGGTTCAGAAGGTTGTCCATTCCAACCTGGAAAATTCGGCAGGGGCCCTCGCTGCCGATGGTGACGGGTTGCCGGAGTTTCTGAACCTTGTGCGACAGGGGCAGCGCTCGGTGGATCCGAGTGCCTGGGTGTCCGCCAGCCAGACGCTGGTTGATCTGGCGAAGAAGGAAAGCATAGACGAGGACGTGCTCGGTGCATTGTGCAGCTCGTTTCCGGATAACGAGTTCTGGGCCGGTGCCCCCAGCAAGCTTGTCCAGTGTGCCTGGGGATTTTGCCGGGCGCTCGAGGAGCTGGGTGATCTGTCCCGCGCGCGCGAATTCGCGGAGGAACGGATGCCGGAGCCCCAGCGGAGCAGGTTCCTGGCACGGGCGTCCACTGACTGACTTGCCTCCGTGGGACCTGTCGCTCCCGTTGCCGGCACCTTGACGGCCGGTAACAGGAGCGCCTGAAGCGGTCCGGGAAAGCGCTCGCTCCGGCCGGGGCTTTCCTGCATTGATGACAGTCGCCGCTGACCACTGAATATATGAGAAAGGTGCGCTGCGCGACCTTTACGAATATATATTTTGCATATATCCTTTCCGTCATCCAGGTTGCGGGAGACGGCAGATGACCGGCACTGAGCAGACACCCCCGAAGCGCCGCCGCAGCTATGCTCTCAGCGATGCGCTTGAGGCATTCGTGGGGGAGGTGGTTCCTCTTGTCGTTCCCGAGATGTCGAGCCACTGGAAACGGCGCATCCTCGTGCTCTGGGACCAGGAGCAGCAGGCTTTCTCCGACAAGACGCCCAGCACGCAGAAGCTCTATACCTCGAAGTTCCGCAAGGCGCTGCGCGAAGGGCTGGAACGAGCGGAGGCGGACCCGGATCGACGCAAGCAGGTCGCGGCCAAGCTTATGGAGATCATCCGGCAGGACCCGGAGGCCGTCGAGGGGATCAATGCCCAATACCGGCGCCGGGTGGCGGAGCGGCACAACAATATCTCGATCATCCCGCACTGGAAGGGGCTGGTGGAAGAGTTTCGCCTGCTCCTGAACCATTCAGATGCACGGGTGAAGGCGATCGCGCTCATGGCGCTCACCGGGCGACGCTTTATCGAGATCGTCCGCGTCGGGTCTCTATCTCCTTTGATTGAGATTGTTGGTCATGGCCGGATCAC
>NZ_CP040823.1 GCF_005887635.2 Paroceanicella profunda
ACGTAGAAACTCTCTGCAATCCACGAAATCCGAAACCGAACTGGCCAAGACCAAACGCCCAGCCGACGAGAGAAAGCACGCCCTAGGGAGAGATCGCGAAGACCGACAAAGAACGCGGAATAGGCAACGGGAACGAGCAGGAGAAGCGAGAAAGGCGGGAAAGTCAGAACGGTCAGCGCCCCGGCGGCGAAACCAAGCGTCATCCGCGAAAGCAAACGGTGGCGCAGAGCGATGCGGTTCAGAATTTTCGGTTTCACGACTTGATCGAACGCCGCGCGCTGATCCATGGCGCGGCGAGCAAGAGCCCCACGCCACTGACAACAAATATATCGGCCATGTTGAAGGCAGGCCAATGTGTTGTGCCAATGTAGAAATCGAGAAAGTCTGTTACAGCCCGATACCGCACACGATCGATAACATTGCCCAAGGCTCCGCCAATGATCGCGCCATAGGCAAGTGTTTCGACCGCATTTTCGGCGCGAAACAGCATAACCCCCAGCCAAACACAGATGGCAAGAGCGAGAGCGATGAGGCTCCACCACGGAGCGCCGCCCAGCATCCCGAAAGTCACGCCGTCATTACGATAAAAGACGAGGTTGAATCCCGGAAACACGGAAATCCCGGCGCTTAAAGTGACGGCATTCGCAACGACAATGGCTTTGGTGATCTGATCGATCGCGAACGCAGCAAGCGCTGCAAAGACGCCGATCATCGCAGATACTTTGTATGATGACATTGCCTCATCCCAACCAGACATCGAGAAACAGCATCAGAACGAGCCCGACTGCGAGACCGAGCGTCGCCCTGTTCTGATGGCCGCTGCGATGGGTTTCGGGGATGATTTCGTGGCTGATGACGTAGAGCATTGCGCCGCGGCAAAGGCCAGTCCCCATGGCAGCAGCGGTTCCGACAGCGTGATGATCCCGGCCCCGAGCAGGCCGCCAATCGGCTCGACCATGCCCGTCAGCGCCGCGATGCCCCAGGCGCGCAGCTTCGGATATCCCCTCCAGCAGAGATACAGCGACGGCCAATCCTTCGGGCGCATTCTGAAGCCCGATGCCGACAGCAAGCGGCAAACCGCCCTCCATACCTCCGGATCCGAAGCCGACCCCGACCGCGAGGCCTTCGGGAAGTTGTGGATCGTGATCGCGATGATGAAAAGCCAGACCCGCCGCAAAGACGCCGCTTCGGGCCCTTCGCGTCCCGTCTTGAAATGCTCGTGCGGCAGCTTTTCGTTCATCAGCGCGACAGCCCCCATGCCCAAGAGGATCGAGACGCATACGATGGCCGCAGGCATCGCGCCGTTCTCGAACATCGGCTCGGCCGCATCCAATGCCGGGATGATCAGCGAAAAGAAGGAAGCGGCGAGCATCACACCGGCAGCGAAGCCGAGCGACAGATCGCGTGTGGCCCGCGACGGGATGCGTCCAAACAACACGGGAACTGCTCCGACTGCCGTGAGCGATCCGGCAGCCAGACTTCCGAGGAAGCCGAGCATGATCGGAGAGAGGTTTTCCATGGGCGGGCCAGGTTATCCTTCGCCGTAGCTCGAAAAGACTTCCGTCGACCCGTCCTCGCGGATGAGGAAGACATCATAGGCCTCGCGGTCGTCTTCTGGCCCCATGCCGGGCGAGCCATAGGGCATCCCAGGCACGGCGAGACCGACTGCGTCCGGGCGCTCATCGAGAAGGCGGCGGATGTCAGCGGCCGGTACATGGCCTTCGATCACGTAGCCGTCAATGAGCGCGGTGTGGCAGGAGACCATGCGCTGCGGCACGCCGTTGTCGAGCTTGAAGCGAACCAGCGACCCACCGAACATGTCCTGGCCGGTCGGCACAAAACCGTTCTCTTCGAGGTGGTTCATCCACGAGAGGCAGCAGCCGCAACCGTTCGTCTTGCGGACGTCGATCGCCGTTGCCTCTGCGAGGGCCTGGGCCGCCGGGAAAAGGGCGAGCGTGATGGCAAGAGCTTGGGTCATGCGTTTCATGGGTCAGAGCCTTTCGGTTGTCGTTTCGGCAATCTCGCTGCCGAGGTTTTCATTCAGAAGCGCCCGCGCCTCGGCCAGACGCGAGAGCGCGGCGGTATCATCCGCTTCGCTCTCAGCTGCTTCGGCGAGCCGGTCGTCAGTGAGGGGGTCAGTCGGGCGCCCATCCACGAGGACTTCGTAGTGCAGGTTCGGACCTGTCGCCGTGCCAGTCGCGCCGACGCGGCCGATCACATCTCCCGCCGCAACGCGTTGGCCTTGTGCCAGGTCTTCCGGCACGGCGCTCAGATGCGCGTAGCGCGTCATGGTGTCGGAGCCGTGCGAGATTTCGACCACACGGCCATAGCCACCGCGCCAGCCAATGAAACTAACCCGCCCCGGTGCCGTCGATTGAACCGGTGTCCCACGTGCCGCTGAAATCGACGCCTGTGTGCATCCGGACGTTGCCAAAGACCGGATGCGTGCGGCGTCCGAACACCGAGCTGAGGCGCGCACCCTCGACCGGCTGTGCGAAGACGCGCAGCACCTCGCCATCGACGTAGATCGTCGCCTGACCGCTGCCGTCGTCCGGCCATACGATCTCGCAAAGCGAACCGCCGATCTCCAGTGCGGCGAAGGCGAGTTCGGGCTGTCCGATCCTGTCCTCGCCGACCCGCGCCTCACGCCAGAGAAGCCTTAGTGCTTCGCCGCCGGCCATCTCGCGGCGGAAATCCACGGTCCCACCCAGCATCTGCGCAAGGTCCACGGAAAAACGGGCGGGTATGCCGGCTTCTTCGAGTGCCGCGAAGATCGAGCTGTCGATCACCGCTTCGCCGGCAAGGGTTACGATCTCCGGATCCGGAGTCACGACCTGTGTGGACAACCGCTCGCCGAACACCACCTCGATCCGAACCCCGTCCTCGACGGCAAGTGCGACGGTGCGGGGGCTGCCGTCCATGGTCGAAGCAACAGTGACCGAGTGCCCGGCCGCAGCCGTCGCAGATCGTATTCCGCGCCAAGCGCGAGGGCAACTTCGGCTCTGTCAGGTGCCGCAAGTCCAGCTTCGGACAGCAAGAAATCGAGCGTCTCGCCAGGTGCAATGTCGCGCGACCACGTCGACAGCGGTGGCTCGATCGCGCTTACCGGCCTGTCGGCGAACGCGACCTGCAGAAGGGGTAGGGAGCCGAGGTCGGGTGCATCCTCTGCCCATGCCGTCGCGGGCAGCGTCACGAGGATGTCAACGTTTCTAGGGGCTTCAGGACCTTGGGGCATCCAGCTACCTGCCTGGGCAAGTTCCGGCGGCACGGGTTCTTTCGACAAAAGATCAGAGATGGCGATAGCCGCTCCCGAAACCGTCCCCGCAATTGCGACACCCGCCGCCAAAGTTCTGAGCCTCATGTCGCCCCCTCCATTTCTTCTGCCAGCGCGCGACGGATCTTCGGCACCGCGAATTCTCTGGCTTCGTGATAGTCGATCATGGTGACGAACCGCCCAGAGGCTGCGAACAGGAAGACGCTCGCGGTGTGGTTCATCGTGTAATCGCCGCTCTCCGTCGGTACTTGCTCGTAGGTGGCGCGGAAGCCGTCCGCGACGCGCGCGATCTGCTCTTCCGGCCCCGTCCAGCCACGGAGCGCAGGATGGAAGTAGCCGACATATTCGGCCATCGTTTCGACAGTGTCGCGCTCGGGATCGACCGTGATGAAAACCACGTTCATCTCGTCGGCCTCGTTTCCCAGATCGTCGAGCCATCCCGAAATGTCCGAGAGCGTGGTCGGGCAGACATCGGGACAGTAGGTGAAGCCGAAGAACGCCATCGTCGGGCGACCGATCAGGGTTTCCGGCCCGACCGCGTTGCCCTCATGATCCGTCAGACGGAAATCCATCTCGGTCAGGGCCACAGGCCGCTGCCCGACAGGTTCAGGTCCACCGGGTCCATCGACCTGCCACCAACCGACGAAGAGCATCAGGGCGACCGCCCCGACACCAGCCGCCCCGTACCCCAGGATCGCCCGTCGCCGCATCAGTCCTCTGGCCCCCGCGCGGCGATTCCGAGGATCGGCACCTCGACCGTCACTTCGCCTCCGTCTTCGAAAAGCAGGGTCAGCGGAAAGGTGTCCCCTTCCGTCATCAGTTCTTGCAGCCGCATCAGCATTGCGTGCAGGCCCCCCGGTTCGAGCGCGACGCTCTCGCCCGGGGCGATCGCGATCTCCCCCGCCGGGTTCATGGAACTCACACCTTCGGCATTTGTCTTCGTCTCGTGAATTTCGGGCATCATCGCGAGCGGTGTTGTAAGGCCGATCAGCGTCACTGGCTCGTCGCCAGTGTTGCGGATCGTCATGTAAGCGGCCCCGGGACGGTTCATCCCGATGGAGGCGCGGGACCACGCGTTCTCGACGACAACATCCTCGGGTCCGGCCAGCGCGGGCGCTGAGAACCCTCCAAGGGTCAAAAGCGCCGCCAGTGTGCTGGTCAAAATATACTTTTTCATCGTTCTGATCCTGCCCTTTGTATTCAGCTTTGCGCGGCAGCGACTTCGGCGGCCACCAGACGACGCAATTCTGCCTCCCGAATGGATCGAGCGGCTTGCCGTTCACGAAGAATGTGGGCGTCTGGCGAATTCCCACGGTCTCGACGTCGGCACGATCCTGGTTCAGGATCGCCACGACATCGGGCGCCATCATTTGCGTGCGCGCGGCCTCGGCATCGAGTCCGGCCGTGGCGGCGATCTGAAGGATCAGGCCGGGCGCCGGGGCACCGTGCGACGCCCATCTCGGCTGTTCCCGCAGAACGGCCTCAAGCACCGGCACGTAAACGTCCTGCATGCGTGCCGCCTCGAGCACGCGGATCGCTTCCTCGGATGCCGCGCCGTGGAAGGGCGTGTAGCGGATCACGACGCGGACAGCATCCCCATGCTCGGCCATGATGTCCTTCACGATGGGATGAAAGGCGCGACAGGCCTCGCAGGCCGGATCGAAGAATTCGACGATCGTGACGGGCGCTTCCGCAGGCCCGAGGATGGGCGAGTAGGGGCGGATCATCGCGTCCGCGAGTTCCGGCGCAACAGGCTCCGCTTCGGCCACCGGGCCGGGGCGGGTTGCAAACCAGGTGGTTCCGCCGAAACCGGCGACGCCGAAGGCGAGAACGGACAGGATCAGGGCGCGTCGGTTCATTTTCGTGTGTCCTTCAATGAAAGGGCCGACAGCGCCCCGATCAGCGCGAAGGCGGCGAGGGCCATCAGCGGGATCGGGATGCCGAAGACCAGTTGGTTGTCATCGGTGCAAGAGGGGCCGGTGGCCGTGCAGGGCTGGATGCGTTCGGGAACAAGACCGACGTACAGCCCCATGTGCCAGAGGGCGATTGCGCCGCCGCCAAGCGCCAATGCGATGCCGTAGCGCCCCACACGGCCGTCCCGCCACCAAAGGCCCAGCCCTAGGATAATGGCCAAGGGAAACATGAAGGCGCGCTGGAACCAGCACAGCACACAGGGCGTCTGCCCCAGCACCTCGCCGATGAAAAGCACGGCAAGCGAGGCGACGAGCGCGATGATCCATGCCAGCCCGAGGGCTGTTTCTCCGGATATGCGGTTCATGTCGATCAGATCCTCTCTTCCAGATCGGCGAGAATCTCTTCGGCCGGGGTGCCGTAGGGCCAGGAGTCGGCAAAGCCCGCGTCGGGATCGAAGAGGAACAGATGCGACGTGTGGCCCATCGTGTAACCATCCGGCGCCGCAGCCTCTTCGACGCGTTCAAAGAAGATCGGAAACGTCTCGGATGTGGCGGCGATTTGTTCCGGCGTGCCCGTCAGCCCGATGATGCTCGCATCGAACAGCGGGACGTATTCGGCGAGTGCGGCGGGCGTGTCCCGTTCGGGGTCGATTGTTATGAAAATCGGCTGGACCTTGGCGGCATCGTCGCCCAGACCGTCCATCACCGCCGCGACCTCTGACAGGGTCGTCGGGCAGACGTCGGGACAGTTGGTGAAGCCGAAAAACACCAGCATCCAGCGCCCCGCAAAGTCCTCCTCGGTTCGAACCATACCCTGGTGGTCCGTCAGTTCGAATTTAGCGAAAAAAGGCGGTTCGGCGTCGGTTCGGGCGCGGTCGGCACGATAGTCGGACCAGAGCAAAAGCCATACGAAGGCAAGCGCTGCCACGCCTGCCAAAACCCAAAGAAACTTCTGTGCCGATGTAAGGGACAATCCTGTTCGCCTGTTATTGATTCTTATTGCATGTGCGGATACATCCTCTAGCCGCTAGAGGTTCAAGCACGAAATCATGGTATAGCTTGAACTCACGCGTCTGTGAATCCGACACTTGTTTATTCCGACGGCAAAACCTACACAAACTGTATCTTTTTCATGGAGGCGAAAATGCTCACGATCGGTACTCTGTCAAAGAAGACTGGCACAAAAGTGCAGACCATCCGGTACTACGAACAGATCGGACTCATGCCCGAACCTGGCAGGACCGAAGGCGGACAGAGGCGCTACGACAATGCACAGCTCGACCGACTGTCCTTCATCCGCCATTCGCGGCAACTCGGTTTCTCGCTCGATGCGATCCGCGAGCTGCTCGACCTCAGCGACCATCCCAACCGCCCCTGCGACGAGGCAGATGCCATCGCGCGTCGCCAGCTCAAACAGGTGGAGCAGCGCATGGCCCGCCTGAAGGCGCTGCGCACGGAACTGAAACGCATGGTTCACGAATGCAGCGGCGGGCGGACGGGAGACTGCAAGGTGCTTGAGGTGTTGCGGGACCATTCGGAATGCCTGACCGAGCACGAGGAAATCGGGGCCTGAAGGAATTCAGCCAACATTCCGGCTGGAACGCAGATCAGCCGCAGAAGTTAATGTGTCGTACAACACAGGCTGGAACCACAAAATGGCTGCTAGACAAAATTCAATGGAGAGACGGACGCTTTGGATCGTTCTGGCGCTCAATATCGGTTTGGCCGTGGCCTTTTTCGCAACAGGCGCCTTCGGCGACTCAAGTGCCCTGATCGCCAACGGGCTCGATAACCTCTCCGACAGCTTCGTCTACGCGATCAGCCTTTTCGCTTTGTCCCGATCCGACAAATGGAAACGCGGGGCGGCGAACGTTTCCGGCGGGCTGCTGATCCTGTTCGCCGCTGGTATCCTCTACGATGCATGGCGCCGCTACATCGGCGGGTCAGATCCGCTCGGGACGATCATGATCGCCATGGCCCTGTTTGCGGCGGCGATCAACGCAGTCTGCGTCTGGCTGCTCGCTAAGCTCAAAGATCCGGACGTCAACATCCGCGCGGCCAACACCTTCAGTTACAACGATTTCGCCGCGAACCTCGGAATCGTCTTGGCTGGCGGCCTCGTCGCCTGGCTGGGAACCAACTGGCCGGACCTCGTCGTCGGCGTGATTGTCGCCGGGATCGCGGCCTGGGGAGGTATCGACATTCTGCGCGACGCACACGGCGAACACCACAAAGCAGTTCATACGGGCAAATAGTTGCGGGAGATTCTTTCTGAAAGAAAGGGTTGAAGCTATAGTGACTATAGTAATTAGGCTTGTTCCAAGACGATTCGAGGAGCGACTCCGTTGCAGATGACCGACCCCCTACTTGCACCCACCAAATTACTGGATTTTGATGCCGCGCCTCTTGCGCATCTAATTGAGACCCGCGGCTGGCGCGGCTTATCCGAATACGATCGGATCGGAGCTGCCTATGATTTCGTTCGGAATGAAATCGCGTTCGGATACAATCGAGCTGACGACATCCCCGCCTCCGAGGTGCTTTCCGACGGCTACGGGCAGTGCAATACCAAAGGGACGCTCTTGATGGCGTTGCTGCGTGGTGTTGGCATTCGTTGCCGGTTGCATGGGTTTACGATCCACAAAGGCTTGCAGCGCGGTGTTGTCCCAGAGTTGGTGTATCCGCTTGCTCCGCAAGAAATTCTCCACTCATGGGTTGAGATCGAATATCAAGGTGCTTGGTTCAACCTCGAAGGCTTCATCCTGGATGACGCTTTCCTGACAGTCCTGCAAACGTCTTTCTCGGACACGGACAGTCTCTGCGGTTATGGCGCGGGCACGGATTGCCTTGGCGCGCCTCCCGTCACCTGGAACGGAGAAGATACCTACATTCAGAAATCCGGCATCGTGCAAGATTTCGGCGTGTTTGATACGCCGGACGCCTTCTATTTGTCCCATGAGCAATCCTTTGGATGGCTGCGTGGTGCCCTTTACCGTCATATCATCCGCCACTGGATGAATGCGCGCGTACGTGGTTTTCGCAGCGGTCGCCTGAAGACTGACCGACGCGCGACACACGCGCACGCGGAGCCTGCCAATGCCACATGACCACGGGCACGCGCCTATCGATCCGAATTCTGGGGACCGGCGGGTTGCCATCGCCATCTGGGCAAACGGGCTACTTACCGTTGCGCAAGTCGTCGGGGGCATATTCTCGGGCAGTCTGGCACTGATCGCCGATGCGCTGCACAACTTTTCCGATATGGCCTCGCTTGTCATTGCCTTCGCCGCACGCAAGATCGCGCGCCGCCCGGCCGATGAACGCATGACCTTCGGCTATGGCCGGGTCGAAATCGTGGCGGCCCTGATCAACTACACCACCCTCATCGTGATCGGCTTCTATCTGATCTACGAAGGTGGCATGCGCATGATTGATCCACCCGAAGTCATGGGGTGGACCGTCGTCATTCTCGGTGGAATTGCGCTTGTGGTCGACACGCTGACCGCAATGCTGACCTATTCGATGCAGAAGGGCAGCGTGAACATCCGCGCGCTTTTCCTGCATAACCTGTCGGACGCGCTTGCTTCGGTCGCGGTTATCGTCGGTGGGTCGCTGATCATCCTTTACGACATGCGTTGGGTCGATCCTGCCATCACCATCGGCATCGCGATCTACATCCTGTATCTGTCTTTCACTGAAATAGGCGGCCCAATCCGAACCCTGATGCTCGGGAGCCCGCCGGACATCGACAACGAGGCCGTCGTCGAAGCGATGCGGAAAGTCGAAGGCGTCGCCGACGTCCACTACGTCCATCTCTGGCAAATGCAAGAGCACGAGGCTGCGCTCGACTGCCATGTCGTCGTGGCAGCCGAGGGCTGGTCGAAGATCGAAGAGATCAAGAGCGCGATCAAGAAGCGGCTGAAGGAAGAGTTCGGCATCAGCCATTCCAGTCTCGAATTTGAGCATGAGGATCGCGCTCATCAGAACGCCGATCTCTACGGTCACGGCAACGCAAGTGAAAAGGAGAAGACCAATGTTCAAGGAAACGCTGACCGAGCATGATGATGTCATCGGGCTCGTCTGCGCGATTACGCGGACCGGCATGGGCTCGATCCGAGCAACTGGGTCATTCTGACCAAACGATCCGATCAGGCCAATGACGCGACGCGCCTTCTGGCGCGGGAATATGGGCTGGAGTTCACGATGACCGCCGACAGCGACATGATGATGCACGGAGCGGTCACCCATGTCGTGGACATCGGCGGGCGGTTCGCTGCAAAATTCCATGGCATGGACTTCAAGAACGTGAACCTGATCCTCTATGTCAGCGAGTTGATCAACAACGCCCAGCATCGACGCCGGGAGCCCAACTGGTGGGACCGGCTGACAGGTGTGTTTCAATGGGTGTCGTCGCGACTGGCGTCAGGCTGTCCTCGACAGACGGAGTTTCCCTGACAGCTCTGCGTCGGTATTTTGCGGTGATCATCCCGGCCAACTTGATCTGGGAGTTCGCGCATATGCCGCTCTACACGATCTGGAACGAGGGCACTTGGGGTGAGATTGTCTTCGCAGCCGTCCATTGCACGGGTGGCGATATCCTGATCGCCATGAGCGCGCTGATGCTTGCCCTCATGCTGTCGGGCCGGGGCTGGCCCCTGGTCGCCTCGACGCGGCGGTCTGTGACCGTCCTGACGGTGGTGTTCGGGCTCGGATACACGCTGTTCAGCGAATGGCTCAACATCGTGATCCGCGCGGCCTGGGCCTATTCGGACCTGATGCCGATCATTCCGATCCTCGATGCGGGCCTGTCACCTGTGTTGCAATGGATCGTGATACCGCTGGTCGCGTTCTGGTGGGTCTGGCGGCCTTTCAACAACGATCGTGATGTATGATGGATATTTCCGGCATCGGCATCTTCGCGGCCTTCCTGGCGGGTGCCATTTCGTTCCTGTCGCCCTGTGTCCTGCCACTGGTGCCTGGCTACGTCTCGTACATCGCAGGGCAACCAGATTTGCGCACGACGCGGTCGGTCGGCTTGCGGGCGCGCGCCGGGGCGCTCGGGTTGAGTGCCTGCTTTGTCCTGGGCTTTTCGACGGTCTTCGTCGCCCTCGGGGCCCGGGCCAGCGCGCTCGGATCCCTGCTGCTGACATGGCGCACCGAGCTAAACTATCTCGGCGGCGCGATCATCATTCTGTTCGGACTGGTCATGCTGGGTGTCTTTCGTCTCAATGCGTTCTCGCGCGATACCCGTTTCAATCTCGACATTCCCGGCGGTCGCCCGTTTGGGGCCTACGTGCTGGGACTGGCCTTCGCCTTTGGCTGGACACCTTGCATCGGTCCGATCCTCGGCGCAATCCTGACGCTCAGTTCGACCTCCGGCGGCATGTCGGACGGCATCTGGCTGCTGTCGATCTATTCCGCTGGACTGGGGGTGCCTTTCCTGCTGGCCGCGCTCTTCACCGACGCCATCGCCGCGCGGGTAAGGCAGATCGGCAAAGCCGGTCGCTGGCTCTACAAGGGCGCGGGTGTTGCCATGATCATCATGGGAGTTGCCATCATGACCGGGCAATTGTCACGGTTTGCCTATTGGCTGCTGGGGACGTTTCCCTTTCTCGCGACGATCGGGTGACGAATCTCGAACCAGCTCTAGGTGTGATGGCTGCAGTGTAGGGATTATCTCCGCCAATCAATGTCATCCACGCCGCGCCTCTGTAGAGGTCGCGGTGCCGTCAGCCGATCAGGTAGACCCGGATCGGCATCCAGATACCCATGACCATCATCATCAGGTTCTCGGTGAGCGAGACAAAACCGAGCGGCACCTTGCTGTCGCCCCCGACGCAGGCGCATTTCAGCTCGCGCTTGTCGATATAGACCGCCTTGAAGACCGAAACCGCGCCGACGGTGCCGATGAACAAGGCCACGGGTGCCGACAGCCAGGTGAGCGCCCCTGCGACCATGAGGATACCGGCGAAGGCCTCTCCGAAGGGATAGAGATAGCCGTAGCGCACCCAGCGGTGCGCCAGCAGGTCGTAATTTAGGAACATGGTCGAAAAGCTTTCGACATCCTGAAGTTTCTGCACTGCAAGCAAGCACATCGAGATCGAGATGAACCATTCCAGCGCGCGCAGGCTGAGGATGGTTCCAAAGCTGTACCATGACAAGCCGAGCGCCATCAAAAACGCGACGGCAAAGATCGCGATCACCGGTTGATAGGAGGTGTCCGAGCGTTCGCTTTCCGGTGCGTCAAGGCCGAAATGGACCCGCAGATCGTCATAGCCGCCGATGCGCTTGTCGCCGATCCAGGTCTGCGGCGTGGTCTCGACCCCGTGATTTTCCATGAAAGCATCAGTTTCCTCGCGTGTCGTCAGGTGGTGATCCTCGACCTCGTACCCTTCCCGTTCGAGCAGGTCTTTGGACTTGAGACCATAAGGGCAAAGGTGATCCAGCATGACCATCCGGTAGAGTTGGGCTGTTTTCGATGCGTCTTTCGGCATGGTGTTTCCTCCAGTTTCTGGTTCAGGCACCGCAACCGTAATGTCCGCGATACCCTGCACGCAGACCGGGCCCAAGTTCGAGAACGAGATCGGCGTCCTGCATTTCGCCACTATTTGCGGCCAATGTGCCGGTTCCGCTCGGCGCGCTCAACGCCACTGTCATGCCTTCCTTGCCCCAAGTGCTTCCGGCGTCGCCAGCCTCCAGCCGCACCAGATCGCCGCTGATCTTGGCGAGAGCTACACTCCCACCGTCGATGCGGCCCACCGCCAGCGCAGGCCTGCTTGTGGTGGTGTAGGTGAACGTGCACGCCGCGCCGTCCGGGAAGAGTTGTGCGATGTCCTCCCGGGTCAGGAATTCAAGATCGAGAATGGTGATCTCCGCCGTGGACAGCGCCTCGTCAAGGCTCACGATCTGCGCCGGTCCGCTTTCTGACTGTGCCGGACTGTCACCATTGGCGTCGATATCGTTCACCAGATAACGCATCTCGGCGATTTCCTTGTCCTGCGCATAGATGATCTCATCCGCCAACTTGCGCACGCGCGGGTCCGAGATATCGGCGCGGCTGGAGGTCATGATCGCGATCGAGTGGTGCGGGATCATTGCCCGCATGTAGCTGGTGTCGCCCACCGTCACCTGGCTGCGGACCAGCCAGAGCGAGGCGGCAAAGACCACAGCGGCACCGATGAAGATGGCGGCGTTAGCCGTCTTGCTGGAATACATCGACAGCATGAAGCCCAGCATGATGATCGCCATGGTGGCACCCATCAGGAGAGCCATGTAGACCCGCGTTTCCGACCAGAACACATGCGTCCAGAGGTAGGTATTGAGATACATCAGACCGAACATGACGACGGTAGATGTCGCGATCATCGCGAAAAAGCGGCCATATGACATGAAGTTGTCCTCTCTCGAAATCGTGAAGTATAGAGGTAGAACAACTTTCCCGCGCTGGAATGTTCCGAAAAAGCTGCAGCCAGTCGCACCTTATGGGTGGCGCTGCCCGCTGCGGGACATATCTTAATCCGCTGCCCTGGCGGTCCGGGTCTTATCCTCTTCCATAGCCAGATCTGCGAGAATCGGACAATCAGGCCTGTGATCGCCAGCGCAGGCATCGACAAGGTGCGACAGCGTCGCGCGCATCTCGGTCAGTTCTGCGATTTTCCGGTCGATCCGGTCGAGGTGTTCTTCGGCGATCTGCTTGACCTCGGCGCTGGCGCGGTCGGTGTCGGCATAGAGTTTCAGCAGGCTCCGGCAGTCCTCGATGGTGAAGCCCAAGGCGCGCGCCCGGCCGAGAAACGCCAGCTTGTGGACGTCGCTCTGCCGAAAGCTGCGATAACCGTTGGCACTGCGCAGCGGCTCGACCAGCCCGATGTCCTCGTAGTAGCGAATGGTCTTCGCGGGAAGGCCGGACATGTCGGCCACGTCTCCGATGTTCATGATAGTTTCCTCCTTGAGCTTATTCAGCCGGGACTGGTGACAGGTTGGCGGCAGAGCCGGGTTGCGCCTGTTCCTGCATCGCCGGGCGGACGCGGCGCAGGCGCAGCGCGTTCGTCAGTACGAAGACCGAGCTGAGCGCCATTGCCCCAGCCGCCAGCACCGGCGACAGCAGCAGGCCCGACACCGGGTAGAGCAGCCCCGCCGCCACCGGAATGAGGGCCACGTTATAGCCGAAGGCCCAGAACAGGTTCTGGCGGATGTTGCGCATCGTACGCCGCGACACTTCCAGCGCGTTGACCACGCCGCGCAAATCGCCCGACATTAGCACCACATCGGCGGATTCGATGGCGACGTCGGTGCCGGTGCCAATGCTGATGCCCACGTCCGCATGAGCAAGCGCGGGCGCATCGTTGATGCCGTCGCCTACAAAGGCGATGTGCTGGCTCGGGCCGCGCAGATCGTCCAATGCCGCCACCTTGCCATCGGGCAGCACGCCCGCGATCACATGGTCGATGCCGGTCTCGCGGCCGATGGCCTCTGCCGTCTCTCGCTTGTCGCCGGTGATCATGGCGACCTTCAGGCCCAGATCGTGCAACGCCCGGATGGCCGCCGCGCTGGACGGCTTTACCGGATCGGCCACGGCGATGACGGCGGCCACCCGCCCGTCGATGGCGGCATAAAGCGCGGTGCGGCCCTGTTCAGCCAGGCGGCGCTCGGCGTCGGCCAACGCGCCGATGTCCACCCCTTCGCGCGTCATCAGACGGTCGGCCCCCACCAGCACGTCGCGGCCTGCGACCTCGGCCCGGACACCGTGGCCCGTGATGGAGGTGAAGTTCCGCGCGTCGTGTCGAGTGACCGTCTCGGCTTCCGCCGCCCGCAGAATGGCCTCGGCGATAGGGTGTTCCGACTGCGCCTCGACCGCCGCGACCAGGGCCAGCACCTCGGCCCGTTCAAAGCCGTCGGCCAGCACCAGATCGGTCAGTTCGGGGCGCCCTTCGGTCACCGTGCCGGTCTTGTCCAGCGCCACCACATCCACTGTCGAAAGCTGTTGCAGCGCATCGCCCTTGCGGAACAGCACGCCCATTTCAGCGGCACGGCCGGTGCCGACCATGATCGAGGTCGGCGTGGCCAGCCCCATCGCGCAAGGGCATGCGATGATCAGCACGGATACACCCGCAACGAGGGCATAGGACAGGGCGGGCGAGGGGCCGACCAGCAGCCAGACGATAACCGTAAGCAGCGCCAGCGCCATGACCGCCGGCACGAACAACAGGGTGATCCGGTCGACCAGCCCCTGGATCGGCAGCTTGGCGCTCTGCGCCTCTTCGACCATGCGGATGATTTGCGCCAGCGTCGTATCCGCTCCCACGCGTGTCGCACGGAACTGGAAGGCACCGGAACCGTTGACGGTCCCGCCGGTGACGGGATCGCCCACCAACTTGGCGACAGGCACCGGCTCGCCGGTGATCATGCTCTCATCGACGCGGGCGCTGCCTTCGGTCACTTCACCGTCCACGGCAATCCGCTCTCCGGGGCGCACGAGCAGGATGTCGCCCGCGGCGATGCGCTCGATGGCCACGTCCTCAGGCTCTCCGTCCACCAGCACGCGGGCGGTCTTGGCCTGAAGGCCCAGCAGCTTCTGGATCGCTGCGCCGGTGCGGCCCTTGGCGCGCGCCTCCAGCCACCGGCCCAGCAGGATTAGCACGATGATGACCGCCGCCGCCTCGAAATAGACGGCACGCGACCGTTCGGGCAGCAGCGCGGGCGCGAATAGCGCCACGAGAGAATAGAGATAGGCGGCAGAAGTGCCGACCGCGACAAGGCTGTTCATGTCCGGCGCACGCTTGAGCAGGGCTGGAAACCCGCGCGTGTAGAAGCTGCGCCCCGGCCAGAGCAGAACCACCGTGGTCAGGACGAACTGGATCAGCCAGCTTGCTCGATGGCCGATCGTGTCGCCGATCAGACCATGCATGCCGGGGATCAGATGCGCGCCCATTTCCAGCAGAAACACCGGCAGGGTGAGGGCCGCCGCCAGGGCGGTCCTGCGGGCCAGCATCCGCGCCTCTTCATCCTTCCGGACACTCGTGTCTTCCGCCTCTCTGTCCTGCGGCAAGGTCGCGGGATAGCCTGCGTCACCCGCCGCCTTCAGCAGGTCTGCAACCGCAACCGCGCCTTCGAGATACGTTACCGTCGCAGTTTCCGAGGCCAGATTGACGTTCACGGCCAGCACGCCTGGCATCGCCGCCAAAGCCTTGTCCACCCGACCGACGCAGGACGCGCAGGACATGGAGGCCACGTTCAGGCGAGTGCTCTGCTTACGGGCCGGATAGCCAATCTCTTCCAGCTTTTCGACGATGTTCGAAATGCGCTCTGGCGCGTCGATCTGCGCCTGAGCGGTTTCGCTGGCGAGGTTGACTCGAACGTCGCTGACGCCCGGCAGGCCGGAAAGCCCACGCTCCACCCGCCCGACGCAAGAGGCGCAGGACATGTTCTGCAGGGAAAGTCGAAGGGTATGCGAATCCGACATGGGTGACTCCTGATCCTGGTCCTCCGAGAGATAAGGGTTCCATTCGCTGGAAGGTCAACAGATGCATCGAGGAATTTTTTCGGGCATTGACCTTCCCATAGGGGGACGGCCTAGATGGCAGCAGTAAGAAGGAGATCGTGATGATCAGGTTCAGCGTGCCGGACATGAACTGCGGACATTGCACCGCGTCGATAGAGAAGGCCATTGTGACGATAGACCCACACGCGACTGTCACCTGTGACCTGACTGCGCGTTCCGTCGAGGTAGATAGCGCATTGGATGAAAGCGCTCTGAAGGCAGCGATTCACGATGCGGGCTACGGATCGCAAAGACTGAGTTAGTCCCGGCACTTCCAGTCATTACTGAAGTACTCACTACCATTTTCGCGTCTTCTGTCTGACTGGTGAACGTTGCTATGTATCTATTGCGCAACAGTTTTGAGCGCTCGCAGCGAGAATTCGCCTGCCTCGCTAGAATGTGCCAAACCTTCCCGCGCTGTAAGCGTTGACTAATTTGTCAAAACGTCCAAGTTTCCGTTCATGAGAATGCGTGTCGCCACTTCGGTATGGGTGAAATTCCTCACTTGCTTCGCTTTTGCGTTGGCATTGGTTCTGTCTCCACCTTCTGCGGCACACGCGGCCTCGGGAATGCATGATGGTCAGCATTCTGGATCGATCAGCGCCCTTCTCAGCGAACCGACAGTTGGTCAGGGAACTGATATCCACGCCGACCACATGAAACACCCGGCGACAGTTGACGTGGATGACATATCCTCCGACATTGGTGAAACAGAGCATCAATCAACTCAGTGTTGTAACGGAATATGCATTTCTGTCGTCATTCCAGACGCAGACTTGGTATTCCCGGATCCTATTGCTGCGAAAAAATATATGATCCTGAGCGGTCAGACGCATTCCGTCGAAACAGCAGGGTTTTTTCGGCCCCCTCGATTCCTGATCTGAACCGGCGCCCAAATCGGGTGTGAGCCTTGCGCAGAGTCTGCGTGAGACAACGTTCACCAATCAGGTTACTTTCATGAAAATTCATCTACTTATGGGGGCTTCGGCCCTCGGGCTTGGCGCATGCGCCTATGAGCCCACCCCGTTGCCGTCCGTCGCGACCCAACAGGCCGTCGCCAACACGGCAGTTTCATCGCCGATCAGCTATCAGGACCCCTTGGCGGGCTACACCTATCGCGGCCCTACAGGTCCCCGCGACTGGCGTTCCGTCAATCAAGAACAGACGGAGGGCAACTGATGCGGGTATCGAAGTTTCCGCTGGTTTTCGGCTTTCCGCTAATCTTAGGTGCCTGTGCTACAGCTGTACCAGGCATCTACACGGAACCAAAAGCTGGCTTCGCCAATATTTCCAGCCAGGTCACACCAGCCATCGGCAAACGGACAGCCTTCGCCGAAACCCAGGCCGAAAACGAGGCCTTGAAGAAGCAGGTGCACGCAATGGTGCACCGCAAGACCATTTCGGCGGACACCGCCGTTCAGGTCGCGCTTCTGAACAACAAGGGGTTGCAGGCGTCATATGCGAACGTTGGCCTATCTGCCGCAGAGGCCTGGCAGCAGTCGACGCCGGAAAACCCGATCGTGTCGATTGGTGTCTTGGGCATCGGTGCGCCGGAACTGGGTGCCTATAGGGCAATCGAAGGCCTGATCCGCTCCAACGTTCTTGATGCCACCACCCGTAAGCAGCGTACGGCCATTGCAGACGCAAACTTTCGGCAGGCTCAACTGAGCGCCGTGAACGACACGCTCGCACTGGCCAATCAGACGCGGAAGGCATGGGTCGACGCCGTAGCTGCCTTCGAGGCCGTGAGCTATCTGCGCCGCGCGAAAGCGACCTCTGACGCCGGATCGGAATTGGCGATGAGGCTTGGCGAGACCGGCGCGCTGAACAAAGCCGGGCAGGCCCGTGAACAGGCCTTCAACGCCGAACTCGCCGGACAACTTGCCCAGGCACGCCTGAATGCTACCCGGTCCAAGGAGCAGCTGACCAGGCTCATGGGGCTGTGGGGCACCGAGGTCGACTATTATGTGCCCGATGCCCTTCCTGCGCTGCCGCGTTCGGTCGGCCGTGTGACTGACATCGAAGCGAAGGCATTGCGAAATCGGGTTGATCTGCGCGTTGCCAAACTTGGCTTGGAAGCGCAGGCCAAGGCTTTTGGTCTGACTGATCAGACGCGCATCGTCAGCGATCTGGAGATCGTCGCGGGAGCTGAATTCGAGCGCGAAGTCGATGGCACTGGCGACATCGAAACAAAGGCATTGCCTCAGGTGGAAGTGGAGTTCGCAATCCCGATCTACGACACCGGCAAGGCCCGGATGCGCAAGGCGGAATTGTCGTACCTGCAAGCAGCCAACGTGCTTGCGGAGAAAGCCGTCAACGTCCGGTCCGAAGCGCGTGGTGCTGAAGCCTCTTATCATGCGTCATATAAGATCGCCCGCCACTACCGCGACGTTCTGGTGCCGCTACGCACGACCGTCGAAGAAGAGGGTCTGCTGTCCTATAACGGCATGATCACCAACACTTTCGAGCTGCTGACAGACGTGCGCGAGAAACTTGGCGCATCACTGGAAGCGGCAAACGCAAAACGCGAATTCTACATGGCTCAGGCTGACCTGACCGCTGCGATCTATGGCGGCGGAGATGGCGGCGGTGCTGGTGGAGAAGGCGCAACACTTGCCGCCGGTGGCGGCGCAGGACACTGAAAGGAACTGACATGCTAAATAGACGTCAATTACTCGGAGCCGGCGCGGCAGGTGCAACGATGGTCTCTTCGAAAGCCTGGGGTCAAACCCTGAACATGGGCCTGCCCGAAGCTGCCCAAATGGATAGCGCAGCAACGGCGATCACGGCGCGTCCCAATTCCGGGCCGGACTACACACCTGTGGTCACATTGAACGGGTGGACCCTGCCGCACCGGATGAACAACGGGGTGAAAGAATTTCACCTCGTGGCCGAACCGGTAGAACGCGAGCTTGCCGACGGCATGATCGCGCATTTGTGGGGCTACAACGGCCAATCCACCGGCCCGACGATCGAAGCAGTCGAAGGCGACCGGGTGCGCATCTACGTCACCAATAAGCTGCCGGAAGGCACAACGGTGCACTGGCACGGGCTCATTCTTCCTTCAGGCATGGATGGGGTCTCCGGGTTGAGCCATCCAAGCATCCCGCCGGGCAAAACCTTCGTCTACGAATTCGACTTGGTGAAGTCTGGAACGTTCATGTACCACCCCCACGGCGATGAAATGACCCAGATGGCGATGGGGATGATGGGCATGTTCGTGGTCCACCCCAAGGATCCCACATTCATGCCGGTGGATCGTGATTTCCTGATCATGCTGAATGCTTTCGACATCGATCCGGGTACCTATGTACCCCGCATCATGACGATGACGGATTTCAACCTTTGGACCTGGAACAGCCGGATCTTCCCCGACATCGATCCGCTGGTCGTGAACAAGGGCGACCGGGTGCGAGTACGGGTTGGGAACCTTACGATGACGAACCACCCGATCCATATGCACGGCTATGACTTCAAGGTCACCTGCACGGATGGCGGCTGGGTGCCGCCTGAAGCACAGTGGCCGGAGGTCAGCATCGACATTCCCGTAGGTGCGATGCGCGCCTACGAATTCGTCGCCGATCATCTGGGAGATTGGGCGATCCATTGCCACAAATCGCACCATACGATGAACGCCATGGGCCATGACGTGCCGACGTTCATCGGGGTGAACAAGAAGCCGCTGACCCAGAAGATCCGTCAATTCCAGCCGGAATACATGCCGATGGGCATGTCCGGCATGGGGGACATGGCAAAAATGGAAATGCCGCTACCCGACAATACCATCCCGATGATGACGGGTTGGGGGCCCTACGGCCCCATCGAGATGGGCGGCATGTTTTCGGTCGTAAAGGTGCGGGACGGCATCGACGCGGACGATTACTCCGATCCCGGCTGGTACGAAAATCCTCCGGGCGAGATGGCCTACGAATGGACTGGCGAATTGCCCGAGTTCGCCTCGAACAACAGTCCCAAGACCATTCTCACACCAAAACCAAACTCGAAGGGCTGAACGGCCCTTCGTCGACTCCAACCAAACCAAACCTACAGGAAAACCAAATGAAAAAACTTCTTCTGAGCACCTCTCTCGTCCTTTTCGCTTCAACGGGGGCTTTCGCTGACGTTGGTCATGCCAAAATGGCCATCGGTATGCCCGGCCATACGGCAAAAGTCGACCGGACGATTGATGTAACCCTGCTTGAAAACGACGAAGGCGAAATGCTGATCGAGAGTGAGGAGATGACCATCAAGCAGGGTGAAACCATACGCTTCAACATCACGAACAAGGGTGAGCTGGAACACGAGTTTGTTCTCGACACGCTGGAAAATAACGCCGAGCACAAGATCGAAATGGCCAAGATGGACATGGAACACGACGACCCGAACCGTATCCGTCTTGATCCGGGTGCCACGGGCGAGGTCGTCTGGACGTTCGCGAATGCTGGTACGTTCGAAGCCGCGTGCCTGATCCCGGGTCACTACGAATCCGGCATGCACCGTGCGGTCTCGGTGGGGGACCAGATGGCTCAGGCTGACGTGGAATACACGAGCGGGACCATAAAGAAGATCGACGCCAAGGCCGGCAAGGTCACAATCATCCACGGCCCTCTGGTCAACCTCGATATGCCCGCGATGACGATGGTATTCCGCGCGGACGAAGCGATAATGGCCAAGATGGCAGAAGGTCAGGACATCGAGTTTGTTGCCGACCGGGTCAAGGGCAAGCTTACTGTCACGCAGATGAAGTGAAGACTGACCTTGGGGCCGAGGCGTACATGCCCGGCCCCAACGCTTTGAGGCAATTAAATCAAGCGCTACGGAGGTAGCCGAGCATTATGAATTTCCTGATAACCTGCACATGCGCCCTTGCGCTCGTCTTTCCGGCTTTCTCAGTGAACGCTTCCAGTGGCAAAGGTCAGCAACCTCATGCAGCAATACACGTTTTGCTGAAATAGAAGTATCGTCCAGCTTCACGTTCAATACGCGGATCGTCTAAAGCCTCAATCGCCGTAGTCTGAGCGCGTTCGCGATGACCGAGACCGACGAGAGGCTCATTGCGGCGGCGGCGAACATGGGCGACATCAACAGCCCGAATACCGGGTAGAGCACGCCCGCAGCTAAGGGCACACCGAGCGTGTTGTAGGCAAAGGCCCAGAACAGGTTCTGGCGTATGTTACCGATCGTCGCCACGGCCAGCGTCCGTGCCTTGACGATACCGTTCAGATCGCCGCTCAAGAGAGTGATGCCCGCGCTTTCAACCGCCACGTCCGCACCCGTGCCCATGGCCAGGCCGACGTCCGCTGCGGCCAGAGCCGGTGCATCGTTGACACCATCGCCGGCCATGGCGACCTTTTTGCCATTCGCGTGCAGCTCGTCCACCAGCGCCTTCTTGTCTTCCGGCAGAACTCCAGCCCGGACCTCGTCGATGCCGAGGAGCTGCGCCACGGCCCTTGCAGTGCGTTCGTTATCCCCCGTAGCCATGATTATCCGCAGGCCCGCCTCGTGCAGTTCCTTGATGACCTCGGCCGTCGTTTCCTTGATCGGGTCGGCGACGGCGACGATGCCGGACAGTTTTCCTTCTATGGCCACGAACATGGCCGTCTTGCCTTCGCTGCGCAGAACGTCTGCCGCCTCCTCTGCTGCGGAGGTGTCGAGGGACATGTCGCGCATCATCGCGGTGTTACCAAGCGCGACGGCGTGGCCCGAGACGGTTCCGCTCACACCCTTGCCGGTCACGGCTTCGAAGTTCTCGGCATTGCCGACTTTGATACCTCTCTCTTTCGCGCCTTCGACGATGGCCTCTGCCAGCGGGTGCTCAGAGCCTTTTTCCAAGGCAGCCGCGAGGCTCAGAATGGTTTCTTCGGTCTCGTCGCCCAGAGCGTTCACATCGGTCAGCTTCGGCTTGCCTTCGGTCAGGGTGCCGGTCTTATCGACGATCAGCGTATCGACCTTGGCCATGCGTTCCAGCGCTTCGGCATCCTTGATCAGGACACCCGCCTGTGCACCGCGCCCTGCAGCCGTCGTGATCGAGATCGGCGTCGCAAGGCCCAATGCACAGGGGCAGGCGATGATCAGCACTGACACCGCCGAGGCGATGGCAAAGACGAGCGCAGGTTCGGGCCCGAAGCCGAGCCAAGCGGCGAAGGAAAGGATGGCGACCACGACAACGGTCGGCACGAAATAGGAAGAAACCTTGTCCGCAAGCCCCTGGATCGGTGCGCGGGATCGCCGCGCGTTCGCGACCATCTCGACGATCTGGCTCAGCATCGTGTCGGCACCTACACGAGCGGCTTCTATGACAAGGGAGCCGTTCTTATTGATTGTGCCGCCGGTGACCGTATCGCCCGGACCTTTTTCGACCGGCAACGGCTCGCCAGTGATCATGCTCTCGTCGATGGATGACGTGCCGTCGACGACCTTGGCATCGACGGGGACCGCGTCGCCGGGGCGCACCCGCAACCGGTCGCCCTCCACAATGTTTTCCAGCGGCGCGTCATATTCCGTGCCGTCGGGCAGGATGCGCCGCGCCGTTTTCGGGGCCAGATCGAGCAGTGCCCGGATGGCATCGCCGGTCCGTTCCCGCGCCCGCAATTCCAAAACCTGTCCGACGAAAATCAGAGTGATGATAACGACGGCGGCTTCAAAATAGGTGCCGACTCCCGCGCCCATCCGGTAAGCCTCCGGAAACACGCCCGGAAGGAATGTGGCGACCAGCGAATAGATGTAGGCCGCGCCGACACCAAGCGCGATCAGCGTCCACATGTTGGGCGAGCGGTTCACGATCGACGCCCATCCCCGCACGAAAAACGGCTTCGCTGCCCACAACACGATAGGCGTCGCCAGCAGGAACTCGATGTATGTCGCCAGCCGATGTCCGATCAAGTCCCGGACCGGCAAACCGACCAGCTCTCCCATAGTCAGGATAACCAGAGGAACGGCTGCGGCGGCACTGATCCACATCCGGCGGGTAAAGTCGGTCAGTTCTTCGCTGGGTTCATCCGACGGCACCATCGGTTCAAGCGCCATGCCGCAGATCGGACAGGCGCCGGGCTCGTCACGAACTATCTCGGGGTGCATTGGGCAGGTGTACTGAGTTCCGGCTTTCGGGGTCATGCTGTGATCCGATGCCGTACCTGAGGCATAGTAGATCGGATCGGCCTCGAACCTGGTCTGGCACTTATCGGAGCAGAAGTAGAAGGTTTCACCGTCATAATCCGCCTGACGGGCCTGCGGAGACATAGTGACGGACATGCCGCAAACTGGATCCTTGGCCTGATCGGATGACCGCTCTCGCGGGTGCGGTTCTGTTACCTGTATCATGCTCTAGCCCTCCAAAATGATGCCAATTCCTAAGATGGGGCTTCCAGCAACTGGAAGGTCAAGCTTGGATTGCTGATTAGCGAAGGAAAGCTGATTGATACTGCCAATATATTACATAATAAACAATACGCGTGTATGCACTGTACGCGCAAAGTTAAAATGTCCCACATCTGCAAAGTAGAAATGTCACACTTCCCTGTTGATCAAGCAGGATTGGAGTGTGTCCGTGGGAATGTTGATCATGAGCGAGCGCGAGCTGAACCGCATAGAAGTACTGAGCCAGGTGACCCAAGGCCGGATGACGGCTGTGACGGCCGCCAACCTGCTCGGATTGAGCCGCAGGCAGGTCCACAGGTTGCTGAGGGCGTTTCAGTCCGAGGGTCCGGCAGCGATCCGGCACAAGGCGCGCGGCCGGGCCTCGAACAACCGGACCGATCCGGCGGTTCGGGATTTTGCGGTGACACTGGTGCGAGAGACCTACATCGACTTTGGCCCGACCTTTGCGTCGAAGAAGCTTGCGGAAGATCACGGGCTGAAAGTGTCACGCGAGACGCTGCGCAAATGGATGCAGGACGCTGGACTGTGGCTCTCACGCAAGCAACGCCGGACGTTCCACCAGCCACGTCTGCGCCGGGAATGCTACGGCGAGCTGATCCAGATCGACGGGTCGGATCATCATTGGTTCGAGGATCGCGGCCCGGCCTGCACCCTGCTGGTCTTCATCGACGATGCCACCAGCACACTCATGCATCTGCAGTTCGTGAAGTCTGAGAGCACGTTCAGCTACTTCGGCGCGCTGGAGCGATACCTGGAAGCGCATGGCCGCCCCGTCGCTTTCTACTCCGACAAGCACACGGTGTTCCGTGTGGCCCAGCAAGGTGCGCAGTCCGGGCACGGTATGACCCAGTTTGGCCGGGCGTTGAACGAGCTGAGCATCGAGATCCTCTGCGCGAACAGCAGCCAAGCCAAGGGCCGTGTCGAACGCGCGAACCGGACGCTGCAGGACCGGTTGGTCAAGGAACTACGACTGGCGGGCATTTCCGATATGGAGGATGCCAACGCGTTCCTTCCGGATTTTATGGAACGCTACAACGCCAGGTTCGCCAAGGCCCCGCGCCGCCCGGACGATCTGCATCGCGCGCTGAATGTGGAGCCGGATCGCTTGGCGGAGATTCTGTGCTTCCGCGACGAGCGGTATGTTGGCAACCAGTTGGCCTTTTCCTACGCGCGGCTGCTGATCATCCTGCAAGAGAATGAGATCACGCGCGGGCTGCCCGGAAAGTATGTCGACAGCTTCGAGTTCCCGGACGGTCGGCTGGAGTTCCGCTGGAAAGGTGTCTCGCTCCCCTACTCCGTCTTCGACAAGGACCAGCGCGTCACGCATGCGGCGATCACCGAGAACAAGAACCTGAGCGCCGTGCTGGAATACATCAAGGCCGAACAGGACAAGGCCCCACCCAAGAAACGCCGGGCGGGAAAGCAGCGTACCCGCTACGAGCCAACCGGCCGGAAGCCCACGGGACGGCCCTCGTTGATGGAACCCTACTACGAAAGAAAACGCGCCGAGCGGGAGGCCCGCAAAGCCGGCCAGGGCTGCGATATCTGAGGTCTCCGCCCTGTCAGGCTTTGCTCCCCTCTGTGCCCAGGTGGGACATTTCTACTTTGCAGACCGGGTGACATTTCTACTTGGTTGCAACATGCACTAATTGTTGCGATAGTATATTATCGTAGATATGCTGAGCCTAGTCACAGAGGGTCCTCAGCATGCGTCATCCATTTAAGAAGCTCCTCCCGTCGGTCGCAGTCGCTTTGACTGTGACAAGTTCTTTGCTGCCGTTACCCGCCCGCGCGCAGACATACCCGATCGATTGCGCAATCCTCTTGTGCCTGTCTGGCGGCTGGCCTGCTTCCGTCCCTTGCGCCCGAGCCCGCGCCGAATTCATCCGGCGAATTACGCCTTGGCCGGTGGAACCGCCGCTACAAATCTGGCGCTGTCCCATGGGCGCGTCCTATGAGACCTCTCCAGCATCAAACAATACAGACCGCATCTTTGAAGCATTCTTCCAAACCAATAGCGCAAGACCGCGCCAATCATTCGCTGCGCATGACTTAGCCGGCCTTAATGAGCCAATAGAGGCCGCTTGGCGCACTCCAGACGCCCCAGATTACCTTGTTCCCACCGACCGGACCCTCCGGCTCATTCAAGATCGCGCGGACATCGATATCAGCGGACCTGAGTTCAACTTCGTGCGATCCATCCGGGTCTTTGATGTCCGGTATGCACGACAGCACGAATCCGGACGTGACGGCGACTGCAACCGTAGCGCCACCGTGGTCCTCGGCACATATGGAACGCAGGGTGACTTCGCTTGGCAGAGGTCCTCCATAACCGCCCTACCAGCCGCCCATGCCGGTCTCGAACGATGGGGCCAGAATTGCCCCAGTATCTATCATCGATCCGTCTTCGTCGACTGGCGTGACTACGAGGGCAACTACGGTTTTGAACAGGTGAACTACTGATCTCACGCAAAATGGCTCGGACTTTAAGACTGGTTTCGCGGACATGTGCAGTGCCACCTCGCGCGCCTCGTCGTCGAAGTGCAGTTTGGCATTTCGGCAAACGCCGCAGGGTTGCCCTTCTCACCCGCCCTCGTCTCTTCCGATCCGCATGAGCGCATCGAAGTCGATTTCTTGCTTCTGTTCTTCACTTATATCCGGCCGGATTTTCGATACCTGCTGGGGCCCATGGACGTCCCACATCACCGCATGCGCGCCCGTACCCCAGCGATAAACCCAACCAACAACGCTGCACTCATCGGTCCCGAACAGATTGGCGATCGCGACGCCCTCACCTTTATCATCGTTCACTGATTACTAACTTCCTGCACATTGGCGCTGCAGTTACGGCATCGTGTCATTGAGTGCGCGCTCGGATCGCATGCCGTACTTAGTGGATGTTGGATGACTACTCTTCCTGGAGGAGCTCAATTCACATGGGGACGTCCAATTCGGTACGTTTGAAAATTTCTTTGCTTTCAAATTCTGTGGTCGGGCTCCGTGGCGGCGTCGACGATCGCCAGAACCTTGAAGGGGTCAAAGCCGATGGCGCGGGCGAGAACGACCAGTTCGACGACGTCGACCCGGCGCTGGCCGCTTTCAATTCGCGCCACGAGGGATTGATGGCACTTGAGCTTGATCGCCAAGTCCTCCTGACCGAGGCCCGCCTTGATGCGGGCGTCGACCAATGCTTGGCAGAGTGCCATCTGTCCCGTGCTTCTGATTGTTTTTGCCACGCGTCACATACCTTTTGTGACGTCGCTAGCGGATGAAATCTGTTATCTAAAAAGTAGATATTTGAGGGTGTTATCGGCGTCTGGTTTCCATGGGCTGCAAGTCTGATGCTCCCGAGGCTGCCCATCAATCCCCTACCAATTGCAGAAATCGGCCATAGTCCTCGCTGACTTCGCGCGCTTCCTCGAAAGCGCGGGCGCGTTCGCTGTCGAGGCAACGGAAGTAGCTCTGGATATCCTGGATGTAGTCTTCGAAATCGCCACGGATGATGTCCGCATAGTCCCGCGCCGCCTGCGAATCGCTTGGCAGGAAAGGACGGGCCGGGGCGAAGCAGGATTCCGCCAAAACCGGCCCGGGAACGCAGATTAGAAGGACTATAGCTTGCAATTGGAGTAGGCATGTCAACCTTGGGTTTCTCAAACCTGTTATCTCCTTGATCGCAGACACTGGCCGTGACTAGTGTTTGCGCAACCAAACTACAGCTAAAGCACGATATTACATCTTGCGGTTGATAGTATACTATCGTAACTCTGGGCTTCAAGTGGGAATGCCTAGGGTCGCGCCATTGGAGAAAGCGTGAGCCGGGCCATGAACTGGGACATCGAAGCACCAAATGTGGTTACGGAAGCCAGGTTCCGCGAGCTCGTGGAAAGCGGCTATAGCGCAGAAATCCTGTGCCAGGAGTCAGCACACAAGAAGGGCCCCAGCTATTACGGGGTCTGGATCATGCGCGTCGTGTCGGACGAGGGTGTCGAAAAGCTTCTCGTCACTGCCCGCACCCGAACGACCTACAACGACATCAAGATCCGCGAGTTCAAGACCGTCTCCGGCGTGGTGTCTTTCTTTCTGGGTCTCGGCTTTGCGCATGTCGACCTACCCCTCGTCGCAGGCACAAGCCGGAGCCACAAGCTCTCCCCAGCCGACAAAACTGCCTCGACCAAGACCCCGTCAGACAAGAGCGCTGACAGCTAACCTCCTCTGGCTGCTGGCCACACCGGCCACGGCGCAGATGGTGCTGGTGATGGAGAGCGACGGCTCTCTTACCCCGTCCCGCTCACAAGACAGCTTCGCGCGCCATTACCAGGATGGGATTGCCATGGGTCCGGGAACCCGGGCCTTGGCGATCCTTGGGACAGGGGATGCTTCGGGAGGTCCTGACACTGATCAGTCTGCAGGGTTCAAACGCTCCCCCGCCCGGCCAAGCCCCGAGGTGCTGGCGGCGATCGAAGCGACGGGGCTGCGCTATGCCAGCCATCCCGGTCTGCGCCGCGCCGCGCTTTCCGTCACTGACTGGCTCAGTCTCTACCGGGCAAACATCGAGGTTGAAAGTGCCTACCGGCAGGAGGCTGTCTCGACCGCAGGGGCGATTGGTCTCGGACAGCTCATGCCCGGGACCGCAGAGGAGCTTGGCGTCGACCCGAGTGACCCCCAACAGAACCTCGACGGCTCTGCCCGCTACCTCGCGATGATGCTGGAGCGCTTCGGCGATCAGCATCTGGCGCTGGCGGCCTACAACGCGGGGCCGGACGCTGTGCGCCAATACGGTGGCATCCCCCCCTACCCGGAAACCCAGAACCACGTGGCCCGCGTCATGGCTGTCGTGGCCCGATTGGAAGGATCGAATTCATGAAACAGATTTCAAACCTCTTTGTCGCCTCGCTGGCGCTATTCCTGCTGATTGCCGAACCCGCCCTCGCCCAGAGCATTGATCTCTCCCCGATCCAAAGCTTGTTGCAGGGCATTGTCGATGCGCTGACCGGCCCACTTGGCGTTGTCATCGCGACGCTTGCCGTTCTCGGGGTCTTTCTCAGCTGGTTCTTCAACATCATCGATCTGCGCCAAGCCCTCTGGGTCCTCGTGGGCATCGCTGGTGTTGCCGCCGCCCCCACCATCGTTGCCGCGGTCTTTGCCGGTGGCTGAGCGCGCGCCTCTCTTTCTCGGCCTCGTGCGCCCGCCGAAGCTTCTGGGCCTGCCCATCATGTACGCGATGGTCTGGCTCTTCGGTTCGGTGCTCTTGTTCGTCTGGGTCCAGCACATCGCGGTATTGGGTGTCGCCGCCCTTCTTTATCCGGTGCTGTGGAAGGCCGCAGATTGGGACCCGCGTTTCATCGACGTGATGATGACGGCCCTGCAGGAGACACCGCCCACGCGTAATAGGTCCATTCATGGCGGGGACAGCTATGCCCCGTGATGACGCCCGTGATGCTGCGCTCGATGCCCGCACGATGACGCCGGACTGGTATGCGCGCGAGACCCGCCTTGCGCATATGCTGCCCTATGTCAGCCTCGTCGATGACCAGACCGTGCGGACCCGGGTCAACGAGCTCTTCCGCTGCATCCGGCTCGAGGGGATCAACAGCTACACGACGGACGATGCCTATCTCGACAAGGTGACGGCGCTCTTTGCCCGCATCGTCGCGCAGCTCGGGCCGGAATTCAGCTATTACGTCCACAAGGTCTCCAAGGCCATCACACCGGATCTCGACCCGATCCGTGAGGACAGCTTCGCGGGAGAGGTCGACCGCCGCTGGCGCGCGAAACTCGAGACCAGCGGGCTGCGCGACAAGACCCTGACGCTCACCGTCATTCACCGCCCGCCCCCGAAAAGCCTCCTGCCGTTCCTCAGCCGCAGCGCGCCGGACCGCCTGAGAGAAGAGACCCGCAAACGCCTGCAGCGACTGGGCGAGGCCGTGAACGTCTTCCTCTCGGGGCTTACCGAGCTCAAGCCACGCCTGCTGTCAGCCGGATCGGGAGAGTTGGTGGGATTTTTGGGCGCGCTCAACACGGGCACCGAGCTGCCGCTCTACCCTGCAAACACCTACGGCTTTTTGTCCGTCAACGTCGCCAATACCCGCGTGACGTTTCACGGAGACCATTTCGAGCTTTCCGAGGGCGTCGTGGGCCACCGCTACGGCAAGAGCTTCACCATCGGAGAATACTCGGAAGGCACCTCCTGCACCATGTTCGACATGCTGAACCTGCCGGTCGACATGATCGTGACGCACTCCTTCACGCCGATCAATTCGAACCTCATGGCGGGCCGCATCAAGCGGCAAAAGCGCCAGATGCAGGCCAGCCAGGATGCGGCCCTCTCCCTCCTGGAAGCCCTCGACATCGCCGCCGATGATCTCGAGGCCAAGCGCCAAAGCTTCGGCGAGCATCACATGGTCGTGACGCTCTTCTGCGAAACGCTCGAAGAGCTGCAGACCCTCAGCGCGGAGATCGTGAACGCCGCCGCAACCGAAGGCGTGAAGATGATCGGCGAGCGGGTCGCCGCAAAGGCCCATTACCTCAGCCAGCATCCCGGCAACCAGCCCAAGCGCGTCCGCGCCAGCGCCGTCACCAACCGCAACTTCGCGGATTTTGCGGCCTTCCACCGGACACAGCTCGGCAAACCTGCAGCACTTACCCCCTGGGGCCGGGTCGTGACATATTTGCCCACGCCGGAGCAGAGCGCCTACCGGTTTTCCTATCACGAGCAGGGATCGCCCGACAAAGAACCGACCAGCGGCCATACCCTGATCATGGGGCGGCCCGGGTCCGGCAAATCGGTGCTGTCAGCCTTTCTGATGACCCAGGCCCGTCGCGCAGGGGCGCGGATCTTCGTCTTCGATTACCGTCTTGGCATGGAGATGGCGGTGCGCGCCAATGGCGGGCGCTACGCCTCCCTGAACGCCGGCCAGCCCACGGGTCTCAACCCGCTCTGGACAGAGACCGATGCGCGCGGCACCGCCTGGCTCTCGGATTGGCTCACAACCCTGCTCTACCGCGCCGACAAGCCCCTGACCCCGGCGCAGACCAACCGCATCCAGGAAGTCGTGCGCCAGAACGCGCAGGCCACAAACCCGGCCCTGCGGAACTGGCGGGATTTCGCATCGCTTTTTGTGTCCACCGATGATGGCGGCGATCTGCACCAGCGCCTGCTCGAGTGGACCGAAGACGGCCGCTACGGCTGGATCTTCGGGCAGAGCCTCGAGGACACGTTCTCGCTCAAGGGCGATGTCGTGGGCTTCGATCTGACCGGCATTCTCGACAGCGAGGCCGACAAGGAACGGATGGCGGTCCTGTCCTATCTTTTCCGCCGGGTCGAGCGCGAGATCGAGGACCGCCGCCCCACCATCATCGTGATCGACGAGGCCTGGAAGGCGCTCGACAACGCATATTTCGCCGAACGGTTGTCGAACTGGCTCGTGACTGCGCGCAAGCAGAACACCGTCGCGGTGATGATGACGCAATATGCCAGCCAGCTTGAGCGCACCCGGACCGGCAAGACCATCGTCGAAGCCGTTCCGACGCAGATCCTGCTGCCCAATATCCGCGCGCAGCCTGCGGATTACGCCATGCTGAACCTCACGGAGAAGGAGCTCGACGTCCTTCTCAACACGGGCAGCAACAGCCGCTTGGCGCTGATCCGCGACGATCAGGGCTCGATCGTCGTCGATGCCGATCTGAGCGCGCTTGGACCCAATCTCACCATCCTTGGCGGCATGGAAAAGGGCGAAGCGCTTGTCGGCTCCGATTACCGCGACCGCCCAGATTTTTGGAGGCTTTCATGATCCGTATTCTTGTCGCTTTGGCTGCGCTCGGCGCACTGGCCTCCTGCACCCAGTACCGGGAGCCGCAGGCGAACTGCTTCACATTCCTTGCGTCCACAGCACCTGTCGCGCCTGATTGTGACTTCACGCCCCTTGGCACCCCGGAGGGCGACATTGAAGTCTAGCCTGCCTCATATCCTGGCGTTTTGCCTGCTGCCCGGTCTCGCCTTGTCTCAAGGCGTGCCGACCAATGACAGTGGGCTGACCGCGCGTGACATCGTCGAGACCGGCGATCGCGAGGCAGACTTGGCTGTTCAGGCCGACAAGCTTGCCGTGCGCGAACTCATCGCCGAGATCGAACGGGAGCAGCTGGAAACCCTGCAACGCATCCTCGATGCCCAAACCAGCTTCGGGGGTCAAGGACTGCCGGCGATGGTCTCGGGCCTGGAAAGCGGCAGTGGCGATCCAGCCCGCTCTGTCGAGGCGGTCTATGGCACGGGTGACATTGATCCCAATCCCGGCGGTGCGCAGATGTTCGGGGATGCGGCGGAAAACATCGAGCAGCTCATTATCCGCGTGGCTCAGGAGACCAGCGGCTTTGCCGGCGTTGGCCGCGCGGGCCTCTCCCCGGTCCAATGGCGCGCACTCCTACAGGCGCTCATCTGGCAGGAAAGCCGGTTCACGATTGGCGCCCGCTCACCCGTCGGCGCCTTTGGCCTCACCCAGATCATGCCCGGTACCGCCAGCGATCTGGGCATCAATCCGGAATACTATGACAGCCCCTACCTGCAGGTGCATGGCGGTGCACGCTATCTCGCGACACAACTCAACACCTTCGATGGCAACATCATCAACGCCCTTGCGGCCTATAACGCCGGACCCGGCCGGGTCTTCGAGTATGGCGGCGTGCCACCCTTCCGCGAGACTAGAGCCTACGTCCAGGCTATCCCGGAGCGCTACAATCTCTATCTGAGCCGTATCGGCGGGATCGATGCGCTTGGCACGATCGATCCGGCGCTTCTCGCCAATGCCAACCTCTCGCTCACGGGTCATGGGGCGGCCTTTTATGGCAGCAACTCACCAGCCGCGATCCGCCAAGCCGCCCTGCGCATTTCCGACATCGTCGAACGGATTTCCGAGACTGAAGACGTGCAGGAAAGCATCGCACTCAACACCTATGCCCGCGCCGAACTCGTGCGCCTCGTCGCTGCACGCATCCGGCTTCAGGCGGCACGCACCCGCGTCCTTTCTGCCGAGGAGCTGGCCCAGGCCAGCGCCCGCATGGCCGAAGGCGCGTTCATGGATTTTACGATCAGGGAGATTGAATGATGGGACATCTGCTCTTGAGGACAGCTTTGGCCACGACATTTGGCGTTGGCTTGCAGTTCAGCGCCCTACCCCCTGCCGCAGCACAAGGTGTACCGGTCGTCGATACCCAGAATATCGCGCAGAACATCCAGCAGCTCCGGCAGATGATCGAAGACGAGATTTTGCAGAACGAGCAGCTGACGCAGCTCCGCGAACAGCTTGCCACACTCACGGATCAACTCGCGGAGCTGCAAAGAACCTATGAAGCGCTCACCCGACTTGCCGAGCTTCCCGAAATCATCCGGACGGAAATGGAAGACGAGTTGAACGGTCTGCTCGACCAGGAGTTCGGGGACATCCTCGCCACGATTGAGGCGATCAAGACTGGGGATTTCTCGGGCCTCTCGGGCTCCGGCGCAGGCGAAATCGAAACCCAGATGGACCGGGTGCTGGCAGACCTCGGCTTTGACGAGGACACCCTTTCGGAAATGGCCACGAGCGGCAATCCCGGGGCCAACCGCGTGGCGACGCAGGCCACCACCGGTGCCCTTGTCTCGGCGGCGGCCCAGAACAGCTATGAGGATGCCGGCCAATCGCTCGAGAGGGTCGACCGCCTTGTCGGGCTCATCGACGACATGGAAGAGCTCAAGCAAAGCGTCGATCTCAACACGCGCGTGACAGCTGAATTGGCCATCGCCCTCGTGGCAATGTGGCAGCTCGAAGCCGTGCAAACCGTGGGCGATGGCACCGGCGGCGTGATCGATGCCGCCACCATCGCCGAAGAGCAGCGCTTCATGGATTTCACGCTGCCCGAGCTGCGGGCAGACTGATCGTGGGGGCATGACGGGTGGCGACTGAACAAGAAATCATCGAAGAAGAACTGGTCTATGGCGCGCTGCGCCGCGAACGGCTCTGGCAACGCCTTGGCCTGATAGGCCTTGTCTTCGGTATCATCGGCTGTCTGAGCGCAGCAGCAGTCGCGATCCTCGATGTCGACCCACCCCCCGTCGTTGTCCCCTATGATCCCGCTACTGGTTTTGCCCTGCCCGAGGCGTCCGTTGGGGCCACATCCGTCACCGCCAACCAGGCGATCATCGAGGCGGAGGTGTTCCGCTATGTGACCGACCGGGAGGTCTACAACCAGCTCGACAACGATCTGCGCATCCGCAGCGTCCTGCGCCGCTCGGACGGGGCCGCCGAGAGCGGGCTGCGCCAGATCTGGAACAGCGCCAACGAGAATTACCCGCCGACCGTCTATGGCCCCAATGCCCGGCTCGACGTGGAAATTCTCAGCGTCAACCGGATCGGCACCAACCGCGCCACGGTGCGCCTGCGCAAGCGTCTGACCTCCATCCGCGGCACCCAAACCGGCCTCTTCACTGCGACGCTTCTCTTCGAGTTCCGCCCGGAGACCCGCCGCTCCATCGACGAGGTCTGGACCAATCCATTCGGCTTCACCGTCCTCGAATATTCCATCCGCTCCGACAGATTGGAGAACTGACGTTGTTGTTTATAAGATCGCTTATTTTTGTCATTGCCCTGTTGCCCGGCCTCGCCTCTGCCGAAGCCATCCCGCGTGGCGGTCCCAACGACAGCCGGGTGCGCTTGGCCACCTACCAGGAGGGTCAGGTCTACCGTCTCAGCGTGTCGCTCACCCATGTGACCACCATCGAGTTCGGGATCGGCGAAAGCATCCGCTCGATCATCGCGGGCGACACGGAAGGCTTTGAGATCGACGGTGTCCCGGGCGGTCAGGCCTTCGCGATCAAGCCTGTGGCGCGCGGGGTGCATACCAATGTGACAGTCTATACGAACCGCCGGAGCTACTACTTCAACGTCGAGGAGGTCCGCAGCCCAACCTTCTACGTGGTGCAGTTCCGCTATCCGGAGGACGATGCGCGCCCGACCCGGGCCATCGCCGCCCAAGCGCCGAACTACAACTACGGCGCCAGCGCGCGGACCGAGTTCACGCCAACGCGCATCTGGGATGACGGGACGTTCACGTATTTCGCTTTTCCAAGAAACGCGCCTGTGCCCGCGATCTTTCGCTACGCGGGCGGCCGTGAACGCACGGTCAACACGCAAACCCCTGAGGACGGTGTGATCCGCGTCAGCGGCGTAAACCGCCAATGGGTCCTGCGACTTGGCGAAGAGGTGGTCTGCATCGAGGCGATCCCGCCCGCGGAGGTGACCTCATGAGCGATACAGAGAACACCGAGCTGGAAAAACGCCTCGCCGCCCTTGAGAAAGGCAGTGCCCGCGCCCCCACGGCGTCGCAGCGCCGGTCGCCCCTTCTCGCGCTGATCGTGGTCCTCGTCATCGGCGCAGGTGGTGCCCTGCTCTATCTCCTCTCACAGCCCGACGAAGAGGAAGCCTTGCCGACGGCCACTCCGGACGTCTTCCAAAACGAGGGGGACGGCTTTGGCGCTATCGAGACCTTGCCCCCGCCCGAGCCCGAGGTTGTGTTTGTCGGACCGGACCCCGTCGAGCCCAACGCGGAGCTTCTGGCGCAGATCACCGCGCTGCAGGCTCAGATCGAGGAATTGCGCAACGCCCCCGAACCGGTCGTCGAGGAAGACACCGCCGCCGCAGAGGCTATTGACGCGCTGACCGCCCAGATCGCTGCGCTGCAAGCCGCCTCTGAAGCCGCACAGCAACGATTTCAGGATGAACTGACGGCACGGGATCGCAGCCTTGAGCAACTCCGCATGGATCTGGAACTGGCCCAACTCGAGGCCAGCCGACCCCAACCTGCCCCAGCGGGCCCCACGGAAGATGAGCTGCGCGCACGCGAACAAGAGCGACTGCGCCGGGAGGAAGAAGCCCGGCGCATGGCCGATCTGGAGCGCCGCGCCGCGGAGGAACGCGCCTTCCAGGAGCGGCGCATCGCCTCGCCCACCATCGCGTTTGGCGGCACGTCCGGAGCGAATGAAACGGCTCTGACCGAACGCACTTTTGGCGAGGTGACGGATTTCGTGCTGAACGGGGCGCTGCCCTCGACGGTGACGCAGGCCGAGGTGATCGCCAATCCCTCCAACACGATTCTACAGGGCACCATGATCCAGGCCGTCATGGAAACCGCCCTTGACAGCTCCCTGCCCGGCCAGACCCGTGCCGTGGTGTCCGAGGATGTCTACAGCGTCGATGGCGTGCGCCTCTTGATCCCCCGCGGATCCCGTCTCGTCGGGCGCTACCGCGCTGGCGTCGATATCGCGCAGCGCCGCGTCACGATCGCCTGGGACCGGATCATCCTGCCCGACAACCAGACCGTCCAGATCAGCTCCTTCGGAGGTGATGAACTGGGCCGTTCTGGCGTCACCGGCTTCGTGGACACACGCTTCGCCGAGCGTTTCGGGTCGGCCGCCCTGATCTCGCTGATCTCCGCAGCACCCAGTGCCGCCGCCTCCGAAGTCCAGGATGAGACTGCCGCCGACGCTCTCGAAGACGTTGGCGATGATCTGGCAGATGCCACGGACAGCGTCATAGGCGATTACCTCTCCATCGGCCCCGTCATCTATGTCGACCAGGGCGCCCGCGTCACGGTCATGGTCGACCGCGATCTGGAGGTATTCTGAGCCCATGTCTCTGAGCTATCTCGAAACCTCGCTCGACCGGATCAACGCCGCCGCTCGCGACGACGTCATCGAGATCTGCATCAATCCCGACGGGACCTGTTGGGGCGAATTCCAGGGCGATCACTTCATGCGCGCGCTAGACCAGAGGCTGACCGGCGTTCAGGTCAGGGACCTCGGCAACCAGATCGCCTCATCGGCCAATACCACGATGAGCAAGGACCGCCCCATCGTCTCGGTTTCGATCACCTACAAGGGGCGCCCGATCCGCGCGCAGGTCATCACCCCGCCCGCCGTGCTCTCGGCCATGTCGATCAGCCTGCGGTTCTTCTCGAGCCTGCCACTCGAGGGCATTGCGCTCGATTTCCTCTACGGAAAAGAGCGCAAGCTCGAAGACCTGCGCGTGGAAAAGAAGCGCGCCTTGCGCGCCGTGGTGGCTGCCGGATTGATCGATGATGCGCTTGCCTTCTGCGTCGAGAACAAACTCAACATGATCGTCTCGGGTGGCACCTCCACCGGCAAGACCGTCGCCGCGCGCAAGATCCTCTCTCACGTACCGGCCGAGGAACGCATCGTGACCATCGAAGAAGCGGCCGAGCTTTTACCGACCCAGCCAAATGCCGTGACCCTCATCGCCAATCGTGACGCGGAATTCCAGACCGCCGATGTGCTTCTCACCGCCACGCTGCGCATGCGCCCCGACCGGATCATCCTAGGCGAGGTGCGCGGCAAGGAGGCCATGACCTTTCTGGAAGCCATCAACACCGGCCATGGCGGGTCCATGACCACACTGCATGCCGAAACCCCGCAACTCGCCGTGCAGCGGCTCGCGATCGCGGCACTCAAGACCGAAATCCCGATGACCTATGCCGACATGATCCAGTACATCGAAAATTCCATCGATGTGATCATCCAGGCCGGTCGCCATGACGGCAAACGCGGCATCACCGAATTCTACCTGCCCGGCGCAACCGAGATTGGAACTTCCCCATGAAGACCTTTGAATACGATATCCTGTCCTTTCCCATGACCCGCAAAACCGGCCTTGCCGACATGCAGACCTGCCTGAACGAGAAGGGCGCAGACGGCTGGGAGGTGGTGTCGATCAGCTCCTCGGAATTCGCCAATGTCGGGCACACCGTCTTCCTGAAGCGTGAGACCACACCCGCTGGAGTCACGACATGAGGCGGGCGCGTTGCCTCGCCTTGGCCGCGCTGGCCCTAAGCTTGACGCCGACCCTCGCCGTTGCCGAGCGCAACCTAGTGCCAACCCTCGATCGCAGCTTTGACGTCTGTCCGGATCGGCCCGCCGAGCCCGTCTGGATGCAGGAGATCCCCCTGCGCCAAGCCTATCAGCGGGTTCTGGTTCAGGACATCTATCGCGCCCAGAATCTCGAGTGGGTCGTCGAGATCGGCAACTGCGACTGCGCGACCCGGTTCCCCTCTTGGGACGCGGCCGAGGCCGTGTTTCGGGAGAGCTACGCGAACAACAAACGATGGGAACTGCTGCAAGTCTCGGACGCCTACAACCGCCGCGCCAACGCCGCCCGAACTGCCGCCAAGGCCATCTGCGAAGCCGCAGGTAATTGGTAAGGCAGCCCCGCGATGAGTGTCGTCACCTACTTCGTTGAAACCTCCCAAGCCTATCTCGACACTGCCGCTGAGACCCAGTTTGGTGCGGTTGCGGCAACGGTCGGCACGCTCCTGGTTTTGGGGACAACGCTGGTGGTGATCCTCGTCGGAATCAACATGATCTATCAATACCGGGCCATGGATGGGCACACGGCCTTCTGGCTCGCGGTCAAGATCGGGCTCATCGGGATATTCGCGACCAATTGGATGCAGTTCAACGCGTTCTCGTCAGCCATTCTCTATGGGATCGACAGTATCGCGGGCGCGCTGGTGGCCTCGGTCGGCGGCGGCAGTCCGGGCCCTTCAGGCACCTTCGCGGAGGAATTCGACCGGCTGATCGCGGAGCTGGGCGACTATCTGAACGCTGCCGGGTCCGAGTTGAACTGGATGGCTGGCGCCATGCTCGACATTGTCGGCGTCCTCCTGCTTTCAATCCTCGGCGGACTGGCCGCCTTCATCCTAGTGGCCTCCCGACTGATGATCGCGCTTCTGATCGGGATCGCCCCGGTGATGATTTTCCTGACCCTCTTCGAGGTCACCAAGGATTATTTCGCGCGCTGGCTGTCCGCGCTGATCTCCTTTGCGCTATACCCCATCGTCGTCGCAGGCGTGTTCGCAACGATCACAGGCGTTTCCTCCGCGCTCATCGGTGAACTAGGCGATCCCGAAGGAGCCTCAAACATCGGCGCGCTCATCCCCTTCTTCATGATGGTGCTCATGGCCAAGGGCTTCATTATCGCCACGCCCTTCATCGTCCGCGCGATCTCCGGCAACATCATGATGCCCGCCCTCTCCGGTGGCCTCGGCGGCGGCTACAGCTTTGCCCGCGCCGCCATGGGAAGCCAGCAGGCCTACAATCGCTACCTCATCGGCGGGGCCAGTGGCGCAGAATACGCAGCCCTCAGGGCGCGGCAGTTCTTTGGCGTACAGCAAATGCCAGTGCGGCAAGGCATGGGACAGACGGGTTCCGGAGGCGGCACAGGATCCGCAGACTCGGGATCAAAAATGCTGGCGCAGCTGGCGAGACTGGGACGGCTTGGGCGACGGTGACGGCCCAGAGCGGCCGCGCGCCAAGGTCATGGGCGTTGCAGCGCAGCTTCACCAGACCGGCCATTCGTCCATCGTGCAGCATTTTCGTAGGATGAAGGACGGCACAGCGGGACGAAGCGCCAGTTCGCTGCGGTTATTCAAACAGCAAAGCGCCCGATGGGTTGCACCGGGCACTTCTTGCTAAAACACCTCGAAATTACTTGGCAGCGAGAATGTCGAAATTGTGGATGTTAGCCACCACACCGTCGTCCCATCCGCCTGCGACCAATTCCGCAGCCCTTTCATTCAGCAGCCCGGCGACCTGTCCGGCAAAATGCGCTTCGCGGCCCGAGTTGTCGGCAAAGATGTCGAATATGGCGAAATTGGTCTCGTCAATCTGCAGCGCCGCCCAGAACAATGTCTCGGGTTCGGTATCTGCGACGATGGGGCCGGCGGCAGTCAGCAAGGCGGCCAATTCGGGGCCTTTCCCCGGTGCAGCTTCGAGCTTGATGTAAGTCGCGGTCGTTGCCGTGGAGAGATCAACCGGCGCCTTGACCGAAAGGACATCGGAGTTGTTGATATTCGCGACGACACCGTCATCCCATCCGCCGTCAACCAGCGCGTCGGCGTTTTGGTTCAAAGCCGCGGCAACCGCCCCCGCAAAGTGAGCGTCGCGCGCTGCTTCATCTGCGAATATGTCAAAGATTGCGAGCGTTTCATCGGCTTGCAGAGCAAACCAGAGGACGGTGCCCGGCTCTGTGTCCCGCACGATCGGTGCGGCACCCGCCAGAAACTCCGCAAAGGCTTCGGTCTGGCCTTCGGCGGCAGGCATGGCGATATAGCTGGCAGTGTGATTTTCCATTGGGTTGTCCTGTGCAGTTGCAGAAGTTGTGATCAGCACCATTGCGGCGACTGTTTGAAGGATTTGCGTTTTCATGGCCGTCTCCTGATTAGAAATGCGTCATGTCTGGTTTCGACGCCTTCTTGTCCCATGCCGGATGCGTCAGACACCAATTCCGAAATGCTATTCTTTGATAGACACGGACTATCGAAGTTGTTCAGATGGCGCAAACTGAGCTGTGACGGAGACTGCGGCGATGGAAATGAACCAGATTAGGTATTTTCTCGCTGTTTGCGAGCACCGAAACTTCACCCATGCCGCCAGTGCCTCCAATGTTTCCCAGCCTTCCTTGACGACGGCGATCAAGAAGCTCGAAGACGAACTTGGCGGTGAGCTGTTTGTCAGGGACCGTGCGGGATGCAGGCTGACGGCGCTGGGAAAACTCATGCAGCCACGATTGCGGAAGGCTCACGATGAAACGCGACAGGCGAAGGCAGAGGCGGTTCGTCATATGCGCCTGGAGCGAGTTCCAATCTCTGTCGGTGTCGGCGAAACGATTGGCCACAACAGAATTTCGGCAGCTATGGAGCGTATGCGCAATCGCGTGCCGCAAGCCGAAATCGAATTGATCGTCGCATCATCCCACGAGCTTCTTGCCGGGTTGCGGGATGGTGACTTTGACGTTGTCGTCACCGCAGAGACGGTCAGTGAAGACCTCTATCGTATAGATCACCTCTATGAAGAGGACTACAAGGTCGTGGTGTCAAAGTCGCATCCGTTGTCTGAACTAAATACAATTTCTCTGTCAACGCTTGCTCAGACTGACATGCTTGACCGACTGAATTGCGAAATGCGGGATACTTTGCATGGAACCTGCGCGGATCATGATCACGAACTTTACGCGGCCTATCGGTCAAATCGCGTGGATTGGTTGGTTGAGCTGGCGCGGCAAGGGTCAGGTGCGGTGATCCTGCCAGCCACCGCTATTCCATCAGACATGGGCCTGGTGTCGAAACCCATCGATGGCCTTGAAATATCAAGAACTGTTTTTGCCCTTCGATATCGGCACCAAACGATGAGACCTGGAACAAATGATCTGATCCGTGAGATGGCGCGCACGCCGACTTAGTGAGATCGGTAACCGACATTTGCCCATCGCGCAGCATTAATGATTCTGGGCTCAGTGCCGCCATGCGGCGTCGCAGAATATCCTGCCGTTCCACCGATAGGTGAAGGTCTGTTTTGGCGGGGCGTGCCTGTCTGGCTCGCGACTCCAGCTAACGGCAGCAGTCCGCCCTCCCCGACAAACAGGCGATGTCCGCCACCCTATCGCGCAACCAGCCTTTCACCATCCTCCTCTCGCAGCATCGCTTCCATTTCGTCCAAGCCATCGACTGCAGAGCGCATCTGCGCCTCATCAGCTACGCTCGCAGCTTCAGAATCCACGACGCCGCTGCCAAAATCCATCTCCATCTGGCGCTGTTCCTCGGCGATGACGGCTTGAACGACAGGCGCGGTCTTCTTTGGAGCGGCGTCGGCTTGGCCTGACGGTTGACCGGCTGCAACCTGGCGTGCGCTCTCCACAACTACGTCAGTTTCAGCTCCGTGTCCTCCACCCGTCGAAGGCGGTGTCATCGGCATGGCTCGCACACTCAGCGGCAGCGTGCCTTGGGCCCTGCCTCCCCCCGGCTTGGGAAACGGCAACTCTCCCGTCTGCGCCGCGTGGATCGCCTTGAACAGCCGATCGTCAAAATATTGGATCCGCTTTGCCCGGACCGGCATCTGGGCATCGATGACCATGACGATCTCATCGAGCGGCAGGCGGCGCGCCTCGTCTTCAGGGAGCAAGGAGCTTTCTTCAGTCCGCGTGGATTGGCTGCGGCCTTCAAAGGGGTTTTTGCCGATTGACTGGGATCGCGTGATGACGGTCTTCGTGGTCTTGCCAACCGCCTTGCTCAGTTCCTCGACTGTCTTTTCATCCGAAGGCGTCAGGTAGAGCTTCACGCCCGCATTCCCCTGCAAGGCGCGGCGGGTGTTTTCGCCGTAGATTTCATCGAGGGCGGGGATGGTTTGGGTGACAACGGCGAGGTGACCACGATAGGTGCGCAGTGTCTCGATGCTTTCGACCACGATGGGCATTTTGCCGAGGCGATTGAACTCGTCGAGCATGATCATCACCGGCCACGGCTCATCCGGCCCGGGGTCCTTTTCCTGCATGGCCGAGAGCAGGTCGGAGAAAAACAGCCGGATCAGCGGCGCGAGCGGCTTCACCATCAGCGGCTGGACCACGAGATAGACCGAAAAGGGTTTCTTGCGGATCGTCCGGAAATCAAAGTCCGACACGGACGTCGCCTCATCGATCGCCGGGTTCTGCCATTGGTCGAGCCCCGATGTCATCAGGAGCGAGACGTAAGAGGTCAGGGTGTCATTGTTGGTCGAGGCCAGCCGCGTGAAGATCAGCTTGGCCGCCCTGTTGTCGACCTCATGGCCCCGCGCGAAATACTCCTTCTGCTTGTTCCCGCCCGAGGCGGCGATGCGGTAGATCTCGCCCAGGGTCGGACGCTTGCGCTGGAAGGCCAACAGGCCTGCCGCCACGAAGAGATCGATCCCGCCCTTGAGCAGCCCCTGCACCCGGTCGTTGTCACTCTGCAGGAAGAGCGTCGCCAGGAGCTGCAATTCCATCTGCTGGCGCGCGGGATCTTTCAGTTGATAGATGCGCAGGAGCGGGTTGTAGCGATGCGTGCGCTTGCCCTCCCAATCGGTGGGGGCAAAGCGATAGACCTTGTCGCCTTGGGCTGCGCGGTGCCGGGCCGTGGCCTCGAAACACTCGCCCTTCACATCGAGCGTCACGGCGGAGCCTTGCCAGGTGAGCAGGTTCGGAATGACAAAGCCCGTGGTCTTGCCGCGGCCCGTGGGGGCCACGATCAGCGCATGCGGGAAAACCTTGGAGCAAATGTATTTTGCGCGGGAGCCCGGAGGCCCCAGCTTGCCGAGGATGAACCCGGTCCCTGGCGCCCCGAAGAAGCCATTGGCCTTCATCTCGCGCGCGCTCTGCCAATGGGTCTGGCCAAAGCGTGTCAGGGCGGATCCCGACAGCGCCAGGCTCAGCATCAGGCCGGCGGCGGCGAAGCTGCCGATGATCAGGTGAATAAGTTGCGCATCCTCCGGGCGGCGGTCCAGGATCGCCAGATAGTTCTGCGCGATATAGGCAAAGTCGATCTCGGCCCCGAAGCCGAGATCCTGGTAGGTCAGCACCGCCGAGGCGATGGTATAGCCCATGGCGGCGGTCACCAGCGTTACCAACAAGACACCGGTCGCGATCCGCGCCTTTCCCATGGGCGCGCTCAATGGACCTGTCCCCGCTCGGTCTCGCCATCCACGTCTGTCGCGCGGTGTTTTTCATATTCGGTATCGGCAAGATCATCGACCACCTGGCGCAAGGCCTCCGTGTTGGCCGTCGCTGCATCCGATTGCAGGTAGACCTTGGCGACATAGAGCCGGTCGAGACGGTCCTCGAGAACCTTTTCCAGCGCATCGGCATCGCCGGATGTGAGCCTCTCAAGTTGACGGTCATCCAGCACCCGCGCGATCTCGCCCCGGAAAGCGTCCCGCTCCGCCTCGGTCTCGAAGGGCGCGGACAACTCCCCCGCCCGCTCATGCTCCAGAACACGCGTAATTTCGTCTGCAAGGCGGTCGGTACGGGCAGACTGCGGCGCAGTTTCACCGCGGGCTGCGAGGAGTGCGTCGCGCGTGCCAGACCCGAGCCCGTCGCGCATCTCGGTTTCGCGGCGGACCTGGTTGATGGCCTCCGTGTCGCGGATCTCGACGACGGCCGCATAGGTCGCGCCAAGCCCGCGGGCGAGGTGGGACGGCATGTCCGGATAGCGCTCCCTGAATTCATCCGTGACAGCATCTGCAACGGGCGTGCGGACGTCGCGTCCCTCCATGATGCGGTCGACCTCGCGGGTGATCTCGCTGGCGCGGGCCGCATCGGTTATGGTCTCCCTGTAGGGTTCAGACCGGTCGATCACATCGCCAGGACGTGCGAGCAGGTCCGGATGCGCCTCGAGATACGTGCGCTGCTCCGTCTCGATCCGACGCTCCGCCCTTGAGACAACCTCCCAGTCCCGGTCCTCCACCTGCTGCGCTGTCAGGCCGTCTGCGCGCATCTCCTGACGGATTGTCCCTTCCATCGCCCGCACCGCGCCCTCATGATAATGTAACCGCTCGCTGACCGGTTCCGCTTCCATGACACCATCCCGGCGCAGCACGTTCTCCCGCTCCAAGAGCGTGCCAAGTTCGACATGCACATCGTTGAGAATGTCGCGCGCCTGTTCCAGATCAGCGCGGCGTTCGAGGTTCAGATCGCGCGCCTCGGCCACTTTGGAGAGATCATTGGCGATCCATTGATGCTCGAGCGCTGCATTTGAGGCGCCCGTCTCGATCCGGGCCACCACTTCCGATGTGCTGATCCCGGTGCCCCGTAGTGCCGCGTCAATGCGCGATCTCAGATCGGGCTCTGCCAGACGCTCGCGCTGGCTGGCGTCGATATTGGCTTCGGAATAGATCCCGCCCTCCGAGGGGGTCTCTGACAGCGTGGATGATCGCAAACCGAGAGGCTGCATGTGCTGGACCTGCGTCTGGATCTCGATGAGGCGTTTTTCCAGCACGGGACGTTCCGCGTCGGACTTCTCGGCGATCATGCCCTGCACCCGCGCGAGCTTCTCCGCATAGAGGCTTCTGAGATCCTCGAAACTTTGATCCTCGGCCATATACACATCTCCTGTTCGGTCCACCTGTCCGCCATGCGCCAGCACCTCGCCCGCGCGGAACAGCGCCGCGGCAATGTCTTCCCGGGCCTCCCGGGAGGCCTCCGTAGCAAGCGAATGGTAGACGGTTCTGGTGTTGGCGATCTCCGCCAGCGCCCGCGTCAGGTCCTGCCCCACGCGTTCGCGCTCGCGGGGCGCCCTGCCCTCGTCTTTCACCGCATAGACCTCGCTGGTGCGGGCTGGGTAATGCACAACCCCGCGATCCACCCGGCGCGTGGCTTCCAGGCGCACGCCATACTTCTCGGCCTCCTCGACCATGGCGAGGCGGAAGTCGTCATAGTTGAAGCGGTGGTTGCGCCCCAGAAAAAAGAACTCGCCTTCTTGCGAGCGGCGGTTCAGCACCAGATGCGCATGGGGGTGATCGCGGTCCTCATGCACCGCGAGGATGTAGTCGAAATGCCCCTCATCAGTCTGAAAGAACCGCTCGGCCACATCCGTCGCGATGTCGCGCACATCCTCGCCCCGCGTGCCGATGGGGAAGGACATGAGCATGTGTGTGGTCTGGCCCAGCTTGGGCTTGAAGCCCGCATCCCACCGCTTGGCAAAGCGCTCGGTCAGATCCTTGATGTCACGGGCCTCGAGCTTCGCCTTGCCATCCAGGAACCCGCTGGAGTCGACGATATGCGTGGACTTGGTGGTAAGGTAGTCGAGCTGGTTTGAGAGCTGCGATTTGGTATGCGTACCCCCGCCCCGGATCGCCTTGAAGACCGCCGGCCGATGCCCCGCTGCCGCGCGCACAAGCTGGCTCTGCTTGGCGACATGCAACCCCTGCATCGAGCCCCGGATGCGGCTCCAGCCATCCCGGAAGACCTCGCCTGTAACGGCGTCCACGGCATCATTCAGCCGCATGGGCAAACTCCCTCAGCGCGGCCGTGGCCTGCAGCTGCATCGCGTCCCGACGGCGGCGCACAAGCAGATCGATCTCGTCAGCGGAATCCAGAATGAACCGCGCCAGCCCGCGCATCTGGGCAAGGCGCAATTCGGTGAACTCGGCACGCGTACCCCCCACGGCCCCCTGCCCGCGCCGGTTGGCCTGCGTCATCTGCTTGGCGATCTGCGCGACCCCATTGCCGACCTCGTGCAGAGAGGCGCGGTAGCGCGCCATCTCTGCTGCCATCTGCGCGTCCGGGACAAACACGCCGCCTGCCGCCTGAATGAGCCGCCGCAACCCCTCGGCACGGCTCTCGATTCCGGCTGTCGCAAGGACCTCGTCTAGCGCCGCCAACTCCGCAGCCGTGACCTTCACACTGACTGCTGAGACCGGAATTGCGGCATCCGTCTGGCGCTCGGCATCAGCTTTGAGGACGTAGCGCACGGCCCGCGATGTGACCTCGAAACGCTCAGCCAGCTCAGACGTTGACACACCCTCCGCGGCCTCGCGGACGATCTGCATCTTCTCGATCTCTGTCAGGCGTTTTGATCGGGACATGCGGAAGAAAGACCCCCTATTTCCTGCCACCTTCCACCAAGGCTGCCCCTACCTTACGATAATATACTAATCTGTCAATTATATACGTACGTCGCATTCAGGCTCAGGCAGCCTTGGTGTCCGATTCACGCCGCGGCCCGCAGGGACGCGGCTCTGCCGCCCTCACCACCGGGCGAACCCCCTGTCCTAGGGGTCCCGTCCACCAGCCCCGCCCGAGGGTCTGGCCGAACGCCAAGTGTTCGGTCGGAACCGCGGGCGGGCGCAAACCCCACCGACAGGGCGGACAGGCAGGGTCAAGGAGGGCCAGATTTGGGTCCCCAAATCTCTGCCGCAAAAACCGGGAGGCCCTGGCCGATAGGTTTTTGTGGATGGCCCCCTTGAGGCTGACTGGCCGGTCTGTCGCGGCCTGGTCATTCCGGGCGGAGTGCGTCCGTTGAACGCGCAAGGACCAGCATCCCTGGAACAGGGATCGGGCCGCCCCAAGATCGTCCTGGGGCAGCCCATCCTCGTCAGAGGATTTAGTCCTGGGGATCTTTCGCGCTCGGTGGGAACATCACCAGCTCCGAGACCGCGACCGGGAAGTCGAGCTTGAGGCTGAAGAACTCCGAGCCGTCCCCGTTGCGGGTGTTGCGGAACATCGCGCCCACGCGCTGAAAACGGGTCCGCTCCTGGCCATCGGTATCGGTGAACTTGACGGGGACGGTAGCGACGTAGTGGTTGATCATTTGGGTTACTCCTTGTTGCGATGGGGATCATCCGGCTCGGAGCAAAAGGCCCGGTCGCAAGCGCAAATGCGGAGGGTCCGCGGCTAGCCGTGGAAGCCGTATTTGTGCTTGCCGAAGCGAAGCAGAGGGCACGATTGGGCCGACCCCGTGCGATCCACATCTATGAGCAAAAAGGAGTGATCCGGATGACCCTTGCCATCACGCCGGCGCCACCATCCGCGTCCCGCCGAACCTGGCCGGGTTGGTGACAAAGTCCGCCCGCGTGGGTGCGATGTTCCGAAACACGCCCCGAAGGACGTGCTGGTCTTCAGCCTCAAGTGCGACGTCTCGATCCCTCGCGTCTTGCGCCGCTGACGATGTGCGTGAGATGCGCACCATCCCCAACCCGTACCGATGCGGATGGGCCGCACTCTGACGGACTGGGTAGAGGGATAACGGTGCTGGACGCCGCAGACTGCCGATCGCGCATGACCGATCGCACGCGCCATGAGACATGACGAAAGGGCCGCGCCAAGCGCGACCCCCTCTCTTCAATCCTGCGCGGTCTTCTTCGCCGGGTCCGCAACCCGCATGACCGTCAGACCTTTCGCTTCCGCCTTCTGCCCGAGGTTCAGCGCGACCCCGTTGCCGCCGAAGAGTACAACCCCCGTCGCCGCGAACTTGTCGTCCAGCATTTCGTCGTTGCACTTGAACGGTGCCGCCCGCCCGTGCGCGGACCAGCGCGGATCGAAGCGCGCCTGTGCTATCCCGCGTGCCCGGGCCCACCGAGCCGCGATCATCTCCGCCCCGTGCTTGCCACCCTTGTGGCAGAGGAATATCTCCTGGTTGCGGTTCTGCTTGATCCGTTCGCGAACCTTGTCGAGCGTGTTGAAGATCACATCAACATCGGTCCAGTCGGTGGCGCCTGAGACGATCAGGGGCACCCCCTCGACTTTGGATTTCTCGGCAGTCTCGCGGTCGTGCTGCTCCAGGAGCTGCCGCGCCTCGAAGACCGCCCCGGTCTCTTGCGCCCGGACGCTTGCGCGCGACCCGGCTGCCGGGATGAAGGCGTGGCCCGTCTCGACCTCGTAGCATTCCGCCGCTGCTTCGCTCATCACCTCGATGGCGCCGACAATCTCGCGCAATTGCACAAAGCGCGCCTGCGCCTCCTCAATGGCGGTCTCGGCGATCTCCGATCCGTCGTGAGATTTTGCCAGCGCGCCGATCTTGTCGGCGGTGCGGTCGACCTCCTTGCCAAGCGCCACCTTGCGGCGCTGCAGGATCGTGGCGAGCCCATGGGCCAGCGGTTCGATTTCCGCTTCAAGCCCGGTCCCGCGCAGCTGGCCGAGCAAAGCCTCGAAGCTCTCGCGGATGATGTGGTCGGTCAGGATGTGATCTTCCGGGATCGGCAGCTGCGCGTCCTTCTCGGTCAGTCCGAAAAGTTCGATGGTCTCGTAGGTGTTTGCGGTGTCGTAAGCCATGTTTGGTCTCCAGTGTTCGGTTTCAAGGCCACCACGTGAGTGTGGGGGCATGGCCGAATGCCTGGTTTCCGAATCTGCCCGGGTCAGGGACGGCGCAGCCGCCGGCTTGCCGGGCGCAAAAGTTTTCCGCGCGCAACACCCGACACATGCGCGCGCTCACGCACGGGACCGCCCCGCGCAACGGGCACCGCGCTCGCCGAAAAGTTTTGCGATCCTTGACGCGGGCTGATTTGGGGGCCATCCGGAGGATATGCTTCCGCACTCATGTGTGTGTGTGTTTTGACGGTAGGTTTGCCCGACACGAGCAGGCAAACGGCCCGACCGGACGCGGGAGACGGATGGAGCGGCGGGATCGTTTTGGCCTCAGGCCAAAACAGACCAGAGCGCAATCCGGCGGAGCGGCCGGGGAGGGACGTGCTCGCGAGGCGGGCAAACCGGGACGCCAAGCGCAACGCCGCGGTGAGGCCGCATGGCCGAATGCGCGACGGACCGAAGGGCCGTTCTCCCCTGCGACACGCGAAGCCGAGCTGGGGAGGCCGCAAGGCTCTGGCCGAGGTTGATGTGCAGGGGCTACGCTTTAGGCTATACGGATTACTTCTCCAAGCTTGCGACGTGATCGGGCGGATTCCGGACCTTCGCTGCAGGTCGCGCGAAAGTCTGCTTTGCATTATGCTTTCTCCTAGTTGGGCCTGAGTTCCAAGGGTAAGAAAGGTGAGCATCTATGAAGAATTTTTCTGTTATCCCTCAGTGGGGTACCGCCATTCATAATGTCGCGCTCTTGCAGCCTGCTTGATGCGCAAAACGCGTGCAATCCCTGCGGAAAAGTGGTGTTCTTCCTGCATTCAATCGAGGGACGAGTCACCTTGTCGAAAATCAACAAAGCAGACATTTACGAGAAGAACCTGAATTTTCTGCTCGGCTCTGGGGCATCCTATGGTTTGCTCCCAACCCTTGCTCTGCGAGTTAAGGAGAAAGGATCTGGCAAAGCGCATACCGTCGAAACGTTGGCGACCAAGTACGAAGAAGATGCAGACTTCTTAGCGCATCTTTTCTCTTGGTATGTTCATGAGGTTATTCTTCCTGCCGCCGAGTATGATCCCCGCAATGCGGTTATGAACACCGCGCCGCAGGACGCAGCGGTTGAAAACTACCGCCAATTCCTTGAAACGATTTTGAAGATCCTCAGCAAGAAGAGTCACAAAAAAAGGGTTAACATTTTCACAACCAACTACGACGGGATGATTGCCCACACGGCCGAGGCCCTTCTGAGGCTTGGCTCGTATGACTTCCATCTGAATGATGGAACTGACGGATTTGTTAAGCGCACTTTGAATGCGCGTAACTTTGGAAGGTACTTTCAGGATCATGGGGTTTTCGATCGTCACTCTAAGAGTGTTCCTCAAGTAAACCTGATCGAGCTACATGGCAGTGTTTACTGGTACAAAGACGGCGAAAAAATCGAGGTATCCTATGATCTGGATCGTTCGAAGCGGCGAATTTCAGACGTGCCTCTCAGAGAAGATCAGGACTTTTTCGATGGCTTGTTGGATGATTCCTTCACGGATGAGGATCTGAATCCTCCTGCAGACGTTACCTTTACACAAAACGAAGCATTTCAAAAAGCATACAAAGCTCTTCCGATTGTAAATCCAACGAAATGGAAGTTCTACGAAACTGTTTTCGAAGAGCACTATTATCAGATGTTGCGGCTACTGAGCTACGAGCTTGAGAAGCCTGACACCGTATTCATCGCATTTGGGTTCTCATTCGCAGATGAACATATCCTGAACCTGGTAAAACGTTCGCTTTCGAACCCATCCCTTCATATGTACGTTTGCTGCTTCGACGACAGCGAGAAGCACTCGATGGAAAAAAGGTTTCTTGGCTTTGCGAACGTTGAGTTGATACGGATAGACGGGTTGCTCGATTTTTCGGCTTTCAACAATGAAGTATTTACAACCAAGCCAACGAGTGCATAGCAATGAGCATTCAAATCGGCGAAGTCGTAGCGGTAATGGGCGTAGAAGTTTCTGTCAGAGCCTTCGAGAACTCAAACCATGAGACACACTTTTTCAATGGGAAGAAATTCAAAGGCATCTCTATCCGAGAGTTCGTGTCCATTTCGCACGGCTTCCGCGAAATTGTCTGTACCGTTGAAGGTGAATACTTGGATGAGCGAAACTTCGAACTTGAGGCAAGCGAGAAGTTGTTTACGCGAAAGTTAAAGTTGCGGCCAATTGGGTACTTTGAGGACGACGCATTTAAGGATGGTATTAAGTACCTACCTAAGATCGGTGATATTGCTACACTTCTGTCGGAGCAACAGGTTGGCAGCATTTTCGAAAGCAAATCTTCTGACGGTTATATTATTGGCAAGCTCTTGAAAGAAGACCTACCGATAGCTCTTCCTTGGCAAAAGCTCTTCAACTCGCATTTGGGTATCTTCGGCAATACCGGCAGCGGAAAATCAAACACGTTGACGAAGCTGTTCACAGTGCTTTTCGCTAACAAGCTCAATAGTATCGCATCCCACAGCAAGTTTGTGGTTCTTGATTTCAATGGTGAATACACTGGTGATCAACTTGTTGGAGCCGATCATAAAAAGGTTGTTCGGCTGACAACGCGCAACGCCGAAGGCGACCGTTTCAAGATCCACGACGATGAGTTTTGGGACGCTGAAACGCTTGGTATTCTCTTTCAAGCCACAACGAACACACAAAAACCATTCCTGAGGCGAACCATATCTGGTCGCGCTAGGTTCATTGACGTTCCAGATAGTTTGACACACTACGCCCGAGCTACCATTCGACGCGTCCTGTGTTCGACTGATCCCAGCGTCGAGGCGCTTGAGCAAGTTAAATCGCTTGTCAGACAGATGCCTGACGCTGAGAATCTAGCGGAGTTAGTTGGCAAAGTTGGATGGAACAACACTAACCGAAGTTTTTATCTGATAGTAGACGGTCAAATGCGGTATCCGGACAACGAAGCCCATTTCGGTGCAATCTTCGAACCACAAATTTCTCGGATAGACTTGCAAAACCTCTCGGGCTTCACGGAATTGCAGGTTCGCGCCAGTTTGCAACTTATAAACGATGTCCAATTCGGCTCTGCACAATACGAGCACATACAACCGCTTTTGCGCCGTATTGACTCTCTGAAAGAGGAATTCTCGCGTGTCATCTCCGTTGGAGAGCTGGCTGATGATGAAGATCGGCTCGTAACCGTTATTTCTCTGCGGGAATGCAAGCAAGACGTGAAGAAAATCTTACCTATTCTTATCGCAAAGCATTTTTATGAGCAGCATAGAAGCGTCGTGACAAGCCCACCTTCGACTACTCTCCATCTGATCGTCGATGAGGCGCACAACATACTTTCACAGCAATCAAATCGTGAGGCGGAAAGCTGGAAAGATTATCGCTTAGAACTGTTCGAAGAGATCATCAAAGAAGGTCGAAAATTTGGCGTTTTCCTTACGATTGCCAGCCAAAGACCAGCGGACATCTCCCCGACTATTGTCTCGCAATTGCATAACTATTTCATTCATCGCCTTGTGAATGACAGAGATCTTGCGCTTTTGGAAAATACCATATCGACGCTGGACAGCCTTTCTCGAGGGCAAATACCGACGCTTCCCCAAGGCGCGTGCGTTGTAACTGGAACCAGTTTTGACATTCCGATGCTCATGCAAGTTGACAAACTGCCGAAAGAGCAAGAACCGGCCAGCAGTGATGTAAACCTCGTCGATCTGTGGGGCAGTGACGATGATTGACAATCAGACGCTCGCGTCAAGTCACTGACTGCCGCCTACCGGCTAAATAGGTGCCGTTGCATCGACCCTATGCTAAAGGCAGCTTTGGGCCGTCAGCGTCCGCAGGCCTGGCGGACCAGGGCGGGGGGCTTGCCGCGCCGCCGCAGGTCCGCTTCGAGCCCTCTTTACCGAATGCCGTCCCGCAGCATTTTGCGAGTGCAGAAAATCCAGCCTGTTACTCACGGCCCTGAGCTGACATTCACATGCCGGGCCGCAAAGGTCGGATATGCGTTCATCCTGCCTGCTTTACCGCGCCGCCCATTGCAGCCCGAGGGCATAAGCCCCGGCAGCACTCACCAGCGCTCCCACCAGGACCGTTAGCGCAAGGATCGTCCAGCTGATCCAATCCACGCCAAGAATGAAGAAATTGTCATTCCAGATGCCCCAAACCGGAATAGAGGGGCGCCACAGGTGAACTTCGGAAAAGGCCGCGCCGACCAGCAGACCGTTGATCATTGTCGCAACGCCTGCGCCCTTGCCGCGCCACAAAAGCGCCAATGCGATCAGGCTCGGCACATAGACGGATACATTCACCAGCCAAAGCTGCGCGCTGATCGTATAGCACCAGTTCGCGGCCTGCCGAACGTGATCGCTGTCATGGATCACGATCATCGCAATCATGGTGATATTGGCCCAGAGGATGGTTCTCCGGGCGCGGGCGCTCAGGATTTCGGAGCGGCATCCGTTGTGTATCTTGTCATCCGTCATGGGTGGGCCTTTCAGGTCAAGTCGGGCTGAGGCAATTCGAGGAGATCGGCCCAGACGGGCGCGCTCTCTTTGGACAGGACTTCGATATGTTTGAGCGTGTGCAGACCATAGTCGGCAGGGGCAAAGATACGAAACTCGGCCCCTGATGGCGCAAAGGCCTCCGCATAGCGTCGCACCGCAACCGGCGGCACGACGACATCGTCGGCGGCGACGCAAATACGGATGTCCTTCCCGTCGATGGTGTAATTCGGCTCTGGCAGGGTGACGCCAATATCCGAGGCAAAGAAATCGCGCCGAGTACACCACCTGCGCCACTGCCAATAGACGCCGGCGGGCAGATCGGCCCCCAGCAACAATCGTTTACCCGGCATATAGCCTGCAAGGGCGGTCGCCACGGGGCCAAGCGCGAACCAGAAGGCCAGAACCTTGGGCCGGTAGCTCCAGGGATGGTCGGTATAATGTCCGATCCCGGCCCCGACGGTGGTGATGCGCGTCACGCGATCGGGCAGGGTCTGGAACGGAAGTCCAAGCCCGCCCAAACTGTGCCCGAGCACCCACAAGGGTCCTGTTGGCGCCAGTTTGGCAAGCGTATCGAGTGCTGCGGTCTGATCGTGCACGGCCCAGTCCGCGAAATTCGCCTGACTGTCGCGCATCGGTCGGGTCTGGGACGCGCCGAAATCCCGATAGTCATAGGTCAAAACGCTGATCCCGCGCTCGGCAGCCCAAGCGGCGAAATGCCGGTAAAAGCGCTGCGGCACACCGGTGGCCCCATGCAGCACCAGGCTGGCACGTGGCGAAGCAGACGCAGGATACCACGTCCCGACAAGTCTGGCCCCCTCTGCCGGGATGGAGATTGTCTGTGCGGCCTGTTCCAATAGTCTCACTTTCGTCGCAATGGACCGAACGGTCTACAGAGGCAATAGACCAATCGGTCCAATGCCGCTATCCCTTTTGCCATGAGTGACCCAACGTCTCGCGATAGGCTGATCCGCGCCGCCTCGAACCTCTTTCGCCAGAAGGGGTATTCGGGTGTCGGCCTGTCGGAGATTCTCAAAGAGGCGGGGCTGCCCAAAGGGTCGCTGTATTACCATTTCCCGAAAGGCAAACAGGAACTGGCCGAAGCCGCGACACGCTGGGCCGGTGCGTGGCTGGAACGGTTGCTCGATGCGACCTTCGCGCAGGCCGAAAGCTTTGACCAAGGTGCGCTCATGGTGTGTGAAACCATTTCCGCCGAGGTGGCGTCACAGACACATGTATCAGCCTGTCCGGTGCTCAGCATCCTGCAAGCCGCCCCTCTGGAACCACAGCTCCAGATCACCGCCCAAGACGTATATGGCAGTTGGACAAAATGTATCGAAAAACACGCCAAAAGGATGGGGTCCCCCCAGCCTGAAGAAGCAGCCTTTTCCTTGCACTGTAAATTGCAAGGCGCGTGGGTCATTGCCTTTGCCCAACAATCCAACGCGGCCTTTACCCAACTGGCGCGGGAACTCAGGGCAAAAATCTGACTTCTTGCCGAACCAGACATCTTTGTTTGGTGCAGCGAAGGTCAGCTATCCGCCATTGGTGCCGATTGCTGGCGTTCAGGCCAATCCAATTTCGCGGTTGCAGCGAAAGTCAGAAAAGTCCCGCGTTGCGGACCTTGGGCTGTCGATTCATGCTGCACGGTGTCACCGATGTCCGGAATGGGTAAGCTGCGCTGCAGCGACGCCCAATCTGGCGAATGGCCGGTAAGGGCCGACCACCTCTGGCGTACGGCTTCAGTCCAGATCGACGCCGCCGAGGCGCGGCGCATGTACATGCGTTCGGATTAGGAACGCAGCGCCCGCGCCCGCGATGGCGCCGAAGAGATGCGCCTCCCAGGAGACGCCGGATTGGCCCGGAAGAACGCCCCAGAGAATGGAGCTATAGAGGACACCGACCACCAGTGCCGCGCCCAGCGTGATCAATGAGCGATCCACGAAGCCGCGCGCGACGAGGAAGCCAAACCAGCCGAAGACCAACCCTGACGCACCGATATGGATGGCGGAGCTTCCGAACAGCCAGACGAGTCCGCCGCCGAGGCCGATCACCACTGCGTTCACCGGCAGCAAGGCCCTCGTGGTCGTTGCCACCAACAGCCCACCCATCACCAAGAGCGGCGGCGTATTTGCCATAAGGTGCGCGAAACTTCCATGCAGGAGGGGCATGGCGATGACACCATCCAATCCGCTTACGTGACGGGGGATCAGGCCGAAGGCCGGATTCAAGCCGTAACCGATAATCCAATTGAGGAGGTGAACCGCCCAGAGCAGTGCGACAAAGGCGACAAGCGCCGCGGCGCGACGAAAGAAGGCGCGCATGTGATCCCGGTTCATCATGTTGGCGACAGTAGACGTCCCCACAGCACCTTCAACGGCTTTCGCGCGCTGCACAGGATGCCACATCCAGGAAAGGGGGTTTGAGGCGGCCAACCTCGGTACGGCTCAAGCCAAGAGAATGGCTCGGATCTTACACGGTGTTTCCCGGACGAAAGGGCTGCGGTTCACGCTCGGGACGCTTCAGGGCTTCGGCGTATTTGCGCGCATTGTCATCGATCGTGTTGTGCCAAAGCTTCGAGACGAAGGCCCGGGCGTCTTGGACTGTCATGTCTTTCAGCGAAGAGGACAGCGCCATGAAAAGCTCATCCTCGCTAATCGCAGCGGCGCGGTGCATGGCATCCGCGTAAAATGACGGGTCGTTGAGAACCTGCTCGCGCAGCGGCATCCGCGCGAGGTTCTCCTCCGGGATCGCCATGAAGATCGTGTCCTGAACTTCGGTCAGATACGCACGCCGCGATGTGGACACCGGCTTTCCCGCCGCCTTGGCCTCCAGAAATGCCTGCCTTGTCCTGTCGAGCTTTGCCCTTGCATGGATCATGATGACATCACGCTTGCGGTCAAGCAGCGCAAATCCGGTGCAACGCTCGATATGAGCAAGAAGCTCTGCAACCTCTGCTTCTACATCAAAGCTCTCGAACCACGGAGCTTTTCCCAGTCTCGCCACCATGCGCCTACCTTCGTCCATTCGATAATATATTATCGTATATCATATTCAGCAGATCGCAAGCAGATGGCGCCCGTCATGCAGCCAAACATGGAAAAAGGGGAACCGTGATCCCACGGCTCCCCTTTGGGTTCAGATCGTCTCGCCCTCGCGTGCCAATTAGGCGACCAACGACAGCCCCGTGCCTGCGTCCTGCGGCTGCTCACCGCTGTCGATGAACGGGATGATGGAGAAGGCCTGCCCGCCGCGCTGCTCTTCGTTCTGCACGGCGTTCACGCGCAGGTCGCCATCGGGCGTGTTGATCAGCAGCGACAGGTAGTCATTGCCCGTGCGACTGCTTTTCGCCATCCAGGCCGAGCCGACGCGGATCGGTGTGCCCCGGGGCGAGCTGACCTCGATACGGTAATCGGGGTGGGTTTCCTCGGATTTGTAGCTGTTCTCGATCAGCATGAACTCCAGATCGAACATCATGTTGGCGATGTAGCCGGTGAAGGCGTTGTCGGCGTCCATGGCGGTGAGCTCCCCCGAGATCGAGCCGGATTTCATCAGGCCGTTCGAGACCAGAGGGATGATCTCGAATTCGCCGCTTTGGGCCGCGCGCGCCTCTTTCGTCTGCACCGCGTTGACCCGGAAGGGGCCCAAGCCGACATCGATCTGCATCGAGATGTAGGGGTTGCCGCTGGTGTTGCCGGTCTCGTTCCAGGCCGTGCCGATGCGCACCTTGCGGCCTGATTTGTTGACTGCCGTCACGTCAAAATCCGGGCTGCGTTCGGACATCTTGGCCCGCGCCTCCAACTGGATGGCGATGTCAAAGCGCGTCGAGTGGATCATGCCGGTGTACTGAGCGGCTGCGGTCTCGACATTGCGGGTGAGGGTTCCTGCGAACATGGGATGTTTCCTTTTGGATTGGCCGGTGCCTGACGTCCTTGCCAGCGCATCCGGGATTGCTTTTTCGACCCCTCCTGGGATCACAAACCAGAAAGCTCGCTTTCCTTTCTTCCCAACCTTCAGTTCAGCGCTGTCGCCTGAGAGATTGTGCCACCTCCCCGCCGGGTACGACGCCCCTCCCCTGCCCGTCTGCTCTCAGTTGGCTGTCCTGGCTCTTCTCGTCGCCACCCTCCGGTCCAGCGATAAAGAACTCTGCTTCCTCCCCGTTCAACCGCTGCCCGCTCCGGTCGGTCAGCCCGATGGTGCTGCCGTTCGGCTCAAACGTAATCAGGTATTGGCCGAGGCTGTCCTTGTGCACGCGGTAGCCGGTGTTGGCCCAATGCACGGTCCGACCGGCATCGATGGCGGCTTTGATCTCTTCGAGTGTCATGATCGTCCCCTCGCCTATTCTGCTGCCACTGAAGTTACGTCCCGCGTGGCGTCTGGTCCGGTTCCAACAATCCGGGAGAGGATGCCCAATGTGTCGATCCCATCCCCATGCGGCAGGAACACCCGCAACTGGAAGGCGATGATCTCCGTGAAACACCCCATGGCCTTGAGACCTTCAATCATGCCCCGATCCGCACCGCCCAGCTCGAGACGCATCTCGCCTGCGACCCGGCGACGGGTCAGGGTGAGACCCTGGCCCAGATCGACCGGCGCCGTGGTGCCGAGCGCAGCGGTCAACATCTCCTGCGGTGTTTGCGGGTTTGAGACGAGGAAGCGGGCGCGCAGCGCGGCCGCCCCTTCTTCGCTCAGCGTGCGCCCGATCATCGCTGTCGCCCCGTCCGGCGTGACCCTGTAGATGCGTTCATTGGTGGTCGGGATGTCCTTCCAGATCGGCAACAGCAGTCCTGTCAACAGGTAGAGCTTGGTCGTGGTGGTTTTTGGCAGGGATGCGGCCTCGGCATCCCAAAGTCCTGCAAACTCGGGCCTTCCGATGTCTTCCCAGGCCGAGGACTCGAAGCGCGTCTCTTCGAGGTAGCTGGAGCCATTGGGCCGCACCGCCTTGCGCATGAGCGTGACGATATCCTCGTCATACATCTGCATGGGCCGCGCCGAGATGAGCGCCGCGCGGCCAGACGCTCGGTTGACCATCGGCAGCTTGTCGGGATTGCGCGACATGGCCTCTTCGGCCCCAAGGACGTGGACCGGGTCGGTCACCTCCAGCCCGATGATCCGCGTCACGGCGCCGGATTTCGGGCAGGTCCAGAGATCCTCTGTGGAGACCTGTTCGATCTTTTCGCCGCGCAGGGTTTCCACGCCGAGATCGAGCGTGCCCGCCGCGCGCGCACGTTCCGTCTGATCAGCAATCCGGCGCATGAACTCGGCAAAGAGTGCGTTCTGCATGTGGATGGGCAGGGCAAGCACCCGGTTGAGAAACCGCTGGATCGGGGGAAGCTCCTCAAGGAGCACCCCATCCTTGTCGATCAGCCGCAGGGCCGTCCAGTCGGTGAAGCTCTCGTAGCTCATCGCCTCAGCGCGCCCGGCGGCAAGATCGGCGAAATACCCACACAGCGCCGCCCGTGCGATCGGGCTTTCGAGATTGTCCTCCTCGCGGAACATGCCCTGCGAGCCGGTCTCGCGCTGGCCCTTGGTCAGGGCCCCCAGCTGGTCGAGGCGTTTGGCGATCGTCGAGGTGAAACGTTTCTCGCCATGCACATCCGAGGTGCAGACCCGGAAGAAGGGCGCGCTGACCTGAGCCGAGCGATGCGTGCGGCCCAGCCCCTGGATGGCCGCATCGGCGCGCCAGCCGGGCTCCAGAAGATAGTGCCGCCGCCGTTTCTGGTTCTTTGCCGTTTGCGCCGCATGATAGGACCGGCCCGTGCCGCCCGCATCGGAAAAGATCAGGATATCCTTTTCGCCGTCCATGAAGGCCTGGGTCTCGGAGGAATTGCTGCTGGCGGCGCGCTTTTCGATGAAGAGATGACCATCCTCGGCCTTGAGGGGCCGGATCGACCGCCCCGTGACTTCTGCCACGGCCTCGTCGCCAAAGGCCCATAGGATCTGATCCAGCGCCGAGGGGATCGGGGCGAGCGTCATCAACTCCATCATGGCCGCATCGCGCAGGGCAAGCGCTTCGCGGGAGACAACCAGCGCGCCATTGGCGTCGCGCAAGGGTTCAGCCACCATGTTGCCGTCGATCTCGACAAGCTTTTGCGCATGGATCGGGAAGGCCTGTTCGAGATAGCCCAGAACATAGTCGCGCGGCGTCAAGGCACCCTCGACGAGTTCATCCTCCGGGTCCATCGCCTCAAGCCGACGCTTCAGCAGGCTCTCGCCTGTCGAGACAACCTGGATGACGCAAGCATTGCCCGCCGCCAGATCGTCCTTGATGGCGCGGATGATGGTCGGGGCCTTCATGCCCATCAGCAGATGATTGAAGAAACGCTGCTTCGTGCTCTCGAAACGGGACTTGGCCGAGGCGCGTGCTGCCGAGGCATTGGTCTCTCCCGAGGCGTCGTTGACGCCGGTGGCTGTCAAAGCGGCTTCGAGATTGTGGTGGATCGTGCGAAACGCTCCAGCGTAGGCGTCATAGACCTCGATCTGGGCCGGGGTCAGCGCGTGTTCCAGCACATCGTATTCAACACCGTCGAAGCTGAGGGCACGCGCTGTGTAAAGCCCGAGCGTCTTGAGATCACGCGCGACCACCTCCATGGCAGCCACGCCGCCGGCTTCCATCGCTGAAACGAAACCCTCGCGGCTCGGGAAGGGGTATTCGGGGCCTTGTCCCCAGAGACCGAGACGCGCGGCATAGGCCAGGTTGTGCACGCTCGTGGCGCCCGTGGCCGAGATATAGAAGATGCGAGCGCGGGGTGCTGCCAGTTGCAGCCGCAGGCCAGCAAGGCCCTGCTGGGAGGGTTTGACCCCCCTGCCCTGCTCAGACCCTGCCGCGTTCTGCATGGCATGGGCCTCATCAAAGGCCAGCACGCCTTCAAAGTCTTCGCCCATCCAGGCGAGGATCTGGCTCAGTCGCGTGGTGCCGCATTTGCCCGCGGACCGCAGCGTGGCGTAGGTGACAAATAGGATGCCGTCGCCCATCGGGATGGACTGGTCCGGTTTCCATTTGGAGACCGGCTGGATGTCGGCGGGCGAGCCGCCGAGATCGGTCCAGTCGCGGATGGCGTCCTCGATGAGCGTGGCGGATTTGGAGACCCAGATCGCCTTCCTGCGCCCGGCCAGCCAGTTGACAAGGATGAGCCCCGCGCATTCGCGCCCCTTGCCGCAACCGGTGCCGTCGCCGAGGAAATAGCCAAGGCGATAGGCACGTGCATCCGGGTCATCATCGGCGCGCGTCAGCTTGGTCTGGTCGTCATCGATGGTAAACCGACCGGGCAGGTCGCGCCCATGGGCATCATGCGCCATGATGATGGTCTCGAGCTGCGCCTCGGAGAGATCTCCCTCCTCGACCAACCGTGCGGGCAGGCGCAAGTCATCACGACCCGTATTTGAGGGCATGGGCGGGGCAACCGAGGCCATGGCGATGCTCTCGACGAGCGGGGTGGGATGTTCCTGCGCACCCGCGATCTCGATCCGTTGCGGACGGTAGCGCGCATAGATGTCCGAGATGGGCGTGTTGTCGCGCGGGATATCAAAGCTCGTGAAAGTTAGCGGGACAACGGCATTGGCCCGAGGCTTGGAGGCGGCGACAGGCGCAGCGGCGGTCTTGCGCGGAGCAGAGGATGGAACGGTCAGCCGCCCGTTAGGGATCGCCGCTGCCTGTTGTACGGGGCGCATCTCCGTCCGGGTTGCGGCCACGGCATCGACATATGCCAAGGCTTCATCCAGATCCCGCACAGGGACGCGGATCATTTCGCCGTCCTCCTGCACCTTGTCGAAGACCATCAGCTGGGTTTCGACAGAGGTGCCGAGCTTGCGGTAGACCTGCCCCGGCATCGTCAACGCCAAGCGCGGCGTCAGGAGACCGCAGGCGCGTGACCAATGCGCGGCATCGCGTTCGGGCGCGAATCCCGGCGGCATGATCGCCACCAGGCGCCCACCTGGTGCCAGACGCTTTGCAGCCGCGACGAGATGTTTGGCGGCGATGTGCTTGTCTCGGGAGCGATCGACCGAGGAGGCGAAGGGCGGGTTCATCACCACGACGTCGGGTAGAACCGGCGACTGCAGCAGATCGTCGATATGCTCGCCGTCATGGCCCGTCACCTCGCCGCCGAAAACCGCGCGCAGGAGGCGCTGGCGAAAGGGGTCGATCTCATTGAGCACAACCGTGGCACCGGTTTGGGCAGCGAAAGCAGCCAGGGCACCGGTGCCAGCCGAGGGCTCCAGAACGGTCTCGCCCTTGCGGATCGCCGCAGCCCGCAAGACCAGCGCCGCAAATGGCAGCGGCGTGGAAAACTGCTGCAGCCGGATCTGCTGCTCTGACCGGCGCGTTTCCGTGAGAAGCCGTGAGGCAAGGAGCTTTGCAGCGGCGATGTCACCTGCCGCGCCGTCCCCACCCAGCAGCACCTGGATGGCCGCAGCCTGCATCATGTCATAGGCTATGCGCCAGTCCCAGGCGCCCCCGGCATCACTGCCATGAAACGTCTCGCGCATGATGCGCGCCAGCGCTGAGCTGCGCAGGGGTTGGTGGGCGATCTCCGCGCAGATCTGTGCCAGTGCAGAGGCGAGGTTAGCGTCGAATTCAACAGGATTGGGGAGCGTTGAGCGGGGCTTGGACATGGGGGTTTCCTTTGGATCAGGGTCTGAGTTCCAAAGACAAAAAGCCCTCTTTCGCTTTTCGGGATGATGAGCTCAGACCAAGAGGCATCCAATCTACGGCCGGCCAATCAAACGGTTTTTCGGAGTTGGATTAGAAAACTGAAAAACCCGCCGCAATGCGACGGGCTTTTGCTTTCTTTGTGCAATGAGGGGAGGCATAGTGCCCGCAATCTCAAAGCTCACGCTCTATATGGCACCGAAAGTCTTTACTGTCAATGTATCCACCGTTCACGGCTGATGAAGAACACCACCTTCCGAACGTCCTATCCGCACCTAGGTTTGCGACCTATCTGCGCGAAACCGGCAATGATAGGACGCGAGCTCTCCACCTATACCACTGGAATCTTCAAGTATCAGCCGCGTTCATGGTTCCACTCCATGTTTTGGAAGTTGCGCTGCGAAACGCGATCGTGGAAGCAATCGAAGCTGTCCATGGAGGAACATGGCCTTGGACACAAGGCTTCATCCGTTCGTTACCGAACCCGCGCGGTCCGGCATACAGCCCCAAACGAGACCTCGAAGGTTGCGCAGCACAGCAACCCACTGCCGGAAAGGTCGTCGCCGAACTGAAGTTCGTGTTTTGGGAGAAGATGCTGACAAACAGGCACCAAGGCAGACTGTGGGACGATCATTTCTACGCAGTGTTTCCGGACGCGCCTCGTGGTGTCGCTGCCAGCCAGCGCCGATCTGAATTAAGGTCTGACATTGAAGCCGTGAGGAGGCTCCGCAACAGAATCGCACACCATGAGCCTGTTTTTCCGCGCGCCCTTCAGGATGATTTTGATCGGATCATCCGCTGCATAAGATGGCGCAACGAAACGACCAGCAACTGGGTGCTGGAAATCGAGACGGTGCGCGCACTACTCGCAGTGCGCCCCTAAGCGTCCCGCCCCGCTAGGAATTCCGCCAGCACAGGACTGGCCGCGCCCTTTGCGGAGCTGAGCAGCTCTGAGCCCGCAAGCGAGGCCTTCGACAGGCGTACGAGCCCACCGGTTTCCTCGATGCGGTAGCAGCGGCGTTTTTGCCGCCCCCGCTTGTAGTACGTCGCGGTGACGATCTGGCATGTACTGCCATCGGTGAGCGTCACGGGCGTGGCGAGCCTGATCTTGTCGCCTTCCTCGTAGTCCGGGATCGCAGCCCAATTCCGGCAGCGCTGACGCCAGTCCTGGGCGTAGCTGTCCGGGTCTTTCAGGTCGGAGAGGAGCTCGATCAGCCCAAGCGGAGCACGAGACACGTTCGGGCCAGCACTTTCCTCCATGTCCTTGTAGCCCCAGCAGCCGTCATCGTATCGGGTGAGGAAGACAGCCCCGAAAGTGATGGAGCCATCCGCATCGGTGACATAGGTCGCGTCTTCGACAGCGGTGCCGTCGAGATTGGTGACCCTTGCCGCCGCATACCAGGTTGAGCCGACCTTGCAGGCCTTGACCAGTTCGGTTTTGCGCGTTTCGCCCTCAAAAGTGCAGAGCCGGGTGATCTCCTCTCTCTCATCCACGTAGGTCTGGACGCGGCCGTCGGTATAGAAGAGCCAACCCATCACGCCGCCCTCCGGTCATCGATTTCCATCAGCGCATCGAGCGGCACGCGGTAGGGCTGCATGGCGTCGAAATCCTCGCAATTGCCGCAGTTCTGCACGATCGCGAAGGTGTCGCAGGCATCCTTGAGGATGACCCGGAAGGTGCCGCCGAGGCCCGAGGGCACCTCGTAGGTCCCGCCGATGAGATAGTCCGAGGCCCGGCGCACGAAGACGCGGATGCTGTGGCCATCGGTGGCCAGCCGGATGGCCCCCCGCCCCCGGTCGATGAGAACCTGCACGTCATCCAGGATGTCGGTGTAGAACTGGCCGGTCAGATCGCGAAACGCCATGCGGCGCTGCGCCATCCAGTCGGTGTCCCGAAACGGGTTCATGCCGTCGGCGAAGGCGAAAGAGGGATCGGCCTGTTCAGTGGTGACGATTCGGGTGGTCGTGCCATCGATGCCGTTTGAGCGCAGATGCACACCATTGCCGACGATCAGGATCAGGGCGGGCCTGTCCACGGGCCCGTTCCAGTTGGGCAGGAAGGTTTTGCAGGCGCGCGCATGGGCGATCTGTGCCGCAACAGCGGACGCAGAGAACTTGAGAATAGCCATGAGGATGTCTTTCGGTTGGGTGTGGGAGGGTCGACCCGCGCGGGGAATGCCTCGCGCGGGTCGCGTGCGGACTCAGGCCGCTTGCGCGACCTCGCTGTCAGGCTCGGGGGTTTCCGCAGCGGGCTCCGCCTCATCACAGGCGACACCGGCGGTCTGCATCATGGGCGGGCACCAGGCGGCCACGGCAGCGCGCTGCGCGTCCGTAAGCGTGGCGAAGGGCTCGGCGAAGAGCTTGTCACAAAAGGCGACGATCTCCTTCTTGCTCGACGAGGCCAGCGTCACCGCCTCCTGGGCGAGACCCAGATCCTCGCCGAGGATCTTCAGGAGCCAAGCCTTCTTGAAGCGGTTGAAGAGCGCCGCATTCGGCGTCCAGTGGGCGCGGATGTCGGGCATGATCTCGATCTCCAACGCATGCATCAGGCTGTCGCGCTGGCGGTCCCGCGTGAAGCAGGACTGCGTGGTGCTGGCCGTGGCATAGGCCACGAGCTTGGCCTTCTCGCCGGCCTCCAGCGCGCGAAACGCCGCGAACTGATCGGCGGGCGCGCGGGTGTCATCGAGCCAGGAGAGATCAAGTGCATCATGCGCCGCCGCCACCTGCTCGAGCGAGGTCTCGTCGATCTCGTCCATCTTGGCATGGCTGCGGTATTCCTTGCGGGCATCGATCTTGATCGCCTGCGTGACACTCATGCCGCTGGCCAGAACGTCACTGACCAGCTTGAAGAGCGTCAGATCGAGCGTGGCTTCCGGATGCAGCGCCATCGCGGCCCCAAGCGCCATGGCTCGCTCGGTCTTGAGGTCCTCAGCCAGTGAGGCTGGATAGGTGATTTCGCCGGCGTCCGGGGCCTCCTCCCCGGTCGGGCTAGCCGAGGAGCCGCGCGCGCCCTCCTCTTTGACGGTGTCTTCCTGGCGGACGAGACCAACATGGAGCGTGATCTGCCCACCCTGCCACGAGGCTATCACCCCAGATCGCGCTAGGTCCTCGGCGCTGTAGGCCTCCTGCAGGTCGCGGGCTTCCTCTTCCAGAGCGTCGACGCGGTCGTAAAGGGCATTGTAGGCACCGTCCTCGAGCCCCTCGTCCTCCATTTCGAGCTGCAATTTCTCAAGCTCGGCGGTGATTTCATCCACGCGCTTCTGGGCGGCCTCGTCGGGCTCGATCGGGCCGGGATAGACGCGGCCGTAGTCGGCCATTGTCGCGTAATCATACCGCACCATCGCATCGGCCCAGGCAAAGCCCAGCCTCGTGCGGGCCTCTTCGGCAGCCGCACCGAGCTTCTCGAGCAAGATGGTCTCGACCAGTGCTGCATCCTCGAGCACGGAATGTTCTTCCAGAAGATCGGCCGCGACGGCGCCGCCCCGCGCCTCGTAGTCCGCGCGCACGAAGGCCCCGATATCGTCGCTGACCTGCACGCCGCGGGATTTGAGCGCCTGTCGAACGGTATAGGCCTGCAGATAGCCTCCGTCCTTCGTGAGCGCCTCGAAGACCTCGCGCTGCGCCTCCTGGCTCGGGTGCTCGGCAAAGGCTTTCATCGTGTCGAGCGTGATCACCTTGCCCCGTGCCGCGGCGCGGATGTCGGGGTGGATAAGGCCATAGCGCAACCGGCCTTTCACGGCGGCCACCGTGGTACCGAAGGTCTTTGCGATGGTCTCGGGCGTCTGGCCGTCGACCTCCATCATCCGCGCGAAAGCCTCGAACTCGTCGATTGCGTTCATCGGTGCCTGGGTGATGTTCTCGGCGAGCGACAGCGCAGTGGTGACGTCACAGTCGTCAGGGACAAGGCGGCAGTCGACTTTGGTTTTCGCCATGAACCCCTTGGTGGCCTTGTCGGCGACCAGCTCCTTCAGCGCAGCATGGCGTCGGCCACCGGCGAGGACAGCATATTTGCCGTCAAGCTTCTGGACCAAGAGCGGCTGGAGCAGGCCCAGCACAGCGATGCTGGCCTTCAGATGCGCGATGTTCTCGGGATCATAGGTTTCCGGCGAGTTGCTGCGCACATTGGCAGGATGCGGGACCAGATCGCCGATGGCGACGGTGAGAGGGGCAAAGCTTGTGGTCATGGGATATCCTTCCAGGTGGGTGAGGTGTGGCCCGCGCCTTCACGCGCGTAACCAATCCCCGGCTTCAGGGATCACCACGACAAAAGGCCCGCATTCCCTTTTGAGGGGCAGCGGGCCTTCATCGTCTCAGATGTCAGAGGGGAGGACTCCCGTGCCCTTCTACCAGTCGCGCGCCAGCATGATGGTCAGCACGCGCATGGTAGTGGCGGGATTGTCCGGGGTCTCAGCTCCGTAGCGGAAATCCGCATCTGCCTCATAGAGATCGATTTTCCAGAACACGGTCTCGCTCCGGATCTCGACTGCCCCGAAATCGTGCCAGCCTTCCGGGTCATTCTCAGGCTCGAACGTAGCAAACTCACCGGTGGCCTTCACCGCCTCGGCCATGAAGCCGTCACCGGCCTCCATAAGCGAGCGGGTGACATGCATCCGGCCCTGGATGGGCTGCGCGGGCGGCACCCCAAGGCACGCGAGCTTGCGAAACGCGTCGTTCTGCACCGCGATCACGGTCGGATCCGGACGGTCTGGCTGGGGTTGAACGGTCATGTGCATGGGGATCTCCTTTGAAAGGTTTGAAACACCCTTCTCAAAGCCCGCTTTTTCTTTTCCGCCTGGCGGCAGGACCGAAGGAGAAGGTGCCCGACCCGAACAGACCCTTGGGTCTGTAATTCGGGTTGGGGATGGGTTCGATCCAGCCGCCTTGTTCTTTGATGCTCTCGAGCGCTGCCGAGAGCGGATAAGCGCCCTCGGACTGGCTCCACCAATAGGCACCGCGCTCGAAGGTGATGATCCGGCTAGCGGCCGTCTTCGAAGCAGGCCATCCGCAGCGTCTTGGGTTCCTTGCGTGACATGCGAGTCTCCGTTCTCCGTGTGGTCAGGCGGCCTCGGCACTGCGCCCTGCCCTGCCCGTCTCCGATCTGGCGATCAGGTAGTCGCAGGCCCGCTGCGCGTCCGCGGCGTGCCGGAAGATCGCGCCCTTGTCCGACCGAAGGACCCGCAACCAGTTGTGCAGGTAGGCGGCATTCATCTCGAGCGTATGCGCCGTGAAGCCGAGCGTCTGACCCAGGAACACCGAGGTCAATTCCGCGACGATCTCCTCGCGCGCATAGGACGTGTTGCCAAACTTCGAGAACCCGAAATCGCGGTTCAGTCGATGGGGGGCTTTCGTGGCATGGGCCAGCTCATGGGCCCAGACCCCGTAGAAATTGCGCGGGTCCTGGAACCGCGTGATTGACGGCATGTAGACCTTGTCCACGGGCGGCAGGTAGTACGCTTCCGTTCCTGTGAAGACGGTCGTGATGTCGATGGCATCGAAAAACGCCTGCATGTGTGGGATGGGCTCGGACGGCGGGTGTTCGGGCGCTGGCTCAGGATCGGGGAAGAAGCTTTCGGGCAAGCCCTCGATCTGACAGGCATTGAACACGCGGTAGGATTTCTGAAAGCGAAAGATGTGGGCTTCCTCGGAGCGATCATCGCCATCGCTGCGGTCGTCCTCGCCGCCCGTGTCTTTCCGGCTTTGGCCGTAATAGACGACAACAGAGGATTTCTCGCCCTTGCGGACCTTTGCGTCCAAGGCATTGGCCTGAGGCAGCGTCATCCAGAAGGGCGAGCTATGGCCCGCCATCACGGTGCGCATCGTCAGCAGAAAGTTGTTGACCCCCTGGTAGGGCTCACCCCCCACGCGCAGTGGGCGAGAGCTGCCGCTTGCGGTCCAGGGCTTTCGCCAGGGCAGGACGCCGCGCTCAATGATACGGATGATTTCGTTTGTGATGACCTCGGAGGCATCGAATTTGGGCGTGCGGGATCGGGCCATGGCTGGCCTCCTTTCGAGTTTTGGTGAGAGGAAATGGGGATCAGATTGACTGACGGGGCCGCGGATCGTTGACGATCCTCGCGCCGAGCCGTTCGACCATGTCGATGTAGTCGGTCAGCGAGACGGACCTGCCAGGGCCCGAGGGTGCAGAGTCGTCCGATCCGTCCCGCGTCACCCGCGGCAGGTTCGCGAAGGCGATGACATCGGTGACGGGTCGGATATCGATAAACGTGGTCCCTCGTGCGACCGCAAGAGTGGCCAAGGGGAAGCGCTCGATCGGCGCGAGAGTCGAAACGGTGGTCCAACCAAGATGGATGAATGTCCCGCCCTCGCCGCAGATCACATACGCGTTCGGCAATGACGCCGCCTGCTTCAGATACCCGAGATCACGCAAGACAGCCTCGCACTCGAGCCGCTGTGCCTGCCCCGTCTGGCCGGTTCGGCGTAGTTCCTTGTGTCGCCACCACGAGGCAGCGGTCGCGCGCAACACGCGCAAGACACCTGTTTGCATGGGAATGCCCTTCATCAGGAAAGACAGACCGGAATCCGGCCCGGACCCATCTGAGGGACCCCAAAGGCCCTCATCCGTCAGTCACAAAACCCGAAGAACACTTTCACTTTCACCGGGTCCGGACCCGGTCCTTGGCAAAACCATTGAATCCTCACCACAGGACTTCGGTAACGGGGACGTGTCTGTCAATGATAAAAAGACAGCCGAACATTGACGGCGGCGGAAGTTTTCGTCGTCGTACTGTGATGACAAGGTTGGGAGCAGACCCTCGAAGCGCTTCGTATTTTCAACCCTTCAATACAAGATCTTCCCCGGGTTCATGCTTCGGTCCGTGGTCAGCGCGATGGCTGCCAACATGATGCTGATCCAGTGTGGTGCCCGAAGTGCCCATCTCATAAGCGTGCTCGAAGGTCCATTCGGCGACAGTCCTGACCACGGCATCTTCGGAACCACGTCCCGGTGGGGACCTCGAAGGGCCGCAGTCAAGCAGCCTTCAATGGTTCGCTTCCAAGCGTTCTAATGCTGTCTAAATGCCTCCAACGATTGGTGAGGTTGCGTGATTGAACTCGGTGCCGTCCCGCCACATGCGATGAAGAACAATACCAATGCGCCTTGCCAGCGCGACCATTGCCCTCTTACTTCCCCGACGCTTGGCCACTCGCGCAGCCCATGCTCTGAGCGATGAGGGCCGGCCGCGATGTAACAGATCTCGCTCAGGCCAGACACATCGACGCCATCCTGGTCAGCGAACTCTCTCGGTGGGGGCGTTCCACTCAGGACCTGCTCGATACCCTCAATCGGCTCGCAGGCTGGAAAGTCTCGGTCGTGGCCATGAACGGCATGACGTTCGAACTCGACACGCCACACGGCCGAATGATGGCCACCATGCTCGCCGGGATCGCTCAGTTCGAGCGCGACCTCCTCAGCGAGCGGGTGAAATCCGGCCTGGCCGCTGCACGGGCGCGCGGCAAAAAACTAGGTCGCCAGCACGGCCAACGCCCGAAATCCGACAAGCTCGCTCCAAAGGTCATTCAGGCCGTGGAAGACGGTCGATCATACCGATGGATCGCAAGAGACCTTGGGATCTCGAAAAACACCGTCACAGACATCGTCAAACGCCACCGCCAAAATGCCTTGTGATACGATCCTGCCCTCTACCGGAATCTACCCCAGGCAGGTCGATGTTGGCGTGGTTGAACAGTGCGGTGGCGTTCAGGATCACCTCAAACAGCAGCACCGCCACGGCCGGCGGGCCAAGCGCGGCCACCACCGCCAGCTTAATGCCCATCGAAATCAGGATTTCTACCGGGTGAAAGCGCAGGCCCGTCGTCGCGTCAAAATCAAGGTCGGCATGGTGCATCCGGTGCAGCCGCCAAAGGCCGGGGATCGCGTGGAACATCACGTGCTGCAGATAGATCGCCAGATCCAGCAGCAGCATCGAGACGACGATGGCAAGCCAGAACGGCACGTTGATGTTGTTGAACAGTCCCCAGCCGCAGTCCTCGGCCATGACCGCGAGCCCGACCGCGATGATCGGGAAGGTCAGCCGCAGGATCGCGGTGTCGAGCACCACCAGCGCGAGGTTGTTCGTCCAGCGGATGACGCGCGGGATCTCTCGCCTGCGGCGCGGCGCCGCCACCTCCCACAGCGCCATAGCCACCAGCACGCTGAGAAAGGCGGCAAGGCGGATCGTCGGTTCGGCGGCGAGGATGGTCTCGGACATGGGATCTGGACTTCGGGCTTGTGGGGCGCGTTGGAATCGCTATCATTCAAAACATCGCTTGAATGATCTACCGTCTGGAGACGTCCAGTGTCAATTAGCCCGAAACTGGCTCTGCTCGAAGAATACGCGCTCGTCGCACGCGCCTTGTCGGCACCGGCGCGTCTGATGCTGCTGGAACAATTGGCGCAAGGAGAGCGCGGCGTTGAGGCACTGGCGGAAAAGACAGGCCTCACCGTCGCCAACTGCTCGCAACACCTGCAACAGCTGCGCCGGGCCGCACTCGTCACCAGCCGTCGCGACGGCAAAGCGGTGATCTACCGGTTGACCGACGCGAGGACGCTCACGCTGATGGACCTTATGCGCAGCGTTGCGGAGCGGAATCTCGCGCAGGTCGAGCGCATTTTGCGAGGCCTCTCGGGCGGCGAGGACGCCCCCGAACCCGTCAGCCGCGCGGACCTCGCCGCACGGCTCGCGGAAGGCTCCGTCACCGTGCTCGATGTCCGGCCCGCCGACGAATACGCTGCAGGCCACATTCCTGGCGCTCTGAACGCCACCCTAGCGCAACTAGAGCGATTCCTCCCCACCCTCGCGCGGGACGCCGAGATCGTCGCCTATTGCCGCGGCCCCTACTGCGTCTATGCCCATCAGGCCGTGGCGACGCTGCGCCGTCACGGGCTTAACGCGCGGCGGCTGGAGGGCGGTTTGCCAGAATGGCGCGAAGATGGAAGGCCCGTGCTCATCAACGCAGGCTGAGTAGCCCTGTACTTAGACAAGCCCGCGCATCGTCGCGCATCACTCAGGTCGTTAGTGTACCTACAACCTCCCGGCGGTTACAGTCGACGAGGAGAGCGCCAATCAGTGAGCATCCAGGGGCTGCGGTTCAATTGGAATGCGAGAGTTCGGACTGATAGCTGCGTTCGCGCTCCGGCCATGTGCTCTTGATATAGTCGAGAACGGCACGGATCTCCGCATCGCTCAGCACGTCTGCGAAGCTGGGCATGTCGCTCTCGTAGCCGCCGCCGACGACGGCGGCGGTGCCTTCCTTGACGATCCGGAACAGGACCTCGTCGGGATGGTGCCATGTGTGGCCGCTCTCGTCGTGCGGCGGTGCGGGCAACCGGCCGGATACAAGCGGCGTGCGCCAGTCGGGCTGGCCCGCCAGGTTCGCGCCGTGGCAGGCGGCGCACTGATCTACATAGATCTGGCGTCCTTGCGCGATGATATCCGCCGACGCTACGGCGGTGGATGCGGTACCGGCATAGCGCCAGCCTGCAAAGACCGCGAGGATTACACCTCCGACGACCAGACCAATCCCGACAGTATTCCGAAGAGTTTTTTCCAAGACGTCTGTCCCCGATCGCTGCAGAAGATCATTCGCGTTTGGCCGCACCGACGTTGTGCCAGCGGTTAGGCGCCTGCGACAATGGACATTCTCGTGAGTAATGCCTATCTTTGCAGCATGATCGAACGTGTCATCACCATGCTTGCCATACTCGCGATCACCGTGGTGACGACGGTGACCTCCGCGCACGCGACACGCATGAGCATGAATTCCGGTGTGGATCACGCGAGGCATGTCGCCGACATGATGCACTCTCCGGTCATTGCGAGCCCCGACTGTGCCGCTGGAGAGCACTGTGGACAGGCCGATTCCGAGATGTGCGCGTTCGTCTGCGCAGGTCTCTCGGCCTTTCTGACGTCGGCAGGCGGTGAAGCTGGGCACGCCCACGGTGCCGCCAGTCATGACGTCGCGTCCGAGGCGATCCACGTCAGCCGTGCGCCGGGACTGAACGAACGCCCTCCGAAGCTCCGTCTCCTCTAATCGCGCCCGGGCAGACGCCTGCGGCGTCCCATCGGCCTTGATGAACGGGACGGGATGTCCCGAGGAGACGACCATGAACACGCTTTCACGACGCGGCTTTCTTGCCGCAAGCGCCGCCGCCATTGGCGCGGCACAGATGCCCCGCATCGCCTTTGCGCAAGGGGCGGCGCCGATCAGCCTCGCCGCCGCGACCCGGACCCTCGATATCGATGGACGCGCCGCAACCGTCTTTGGCCTTGTCGGTCCCAGCGGTCAGGGGTTGATCCTCGACCCCGGCCAGAGGTTCCGGGTCGATCTGACCAACGATCTTGATGTCGGCACCATCATCCACTGGCATGGCCAGATCCCGCCCAATGCGCAGGACGGCGTGCCGGACATGCCGATGCCCCTCCTCGCGTCCGGAGAGACCCGATCCTACGATTTTGAGGCGCGGCCGGGCACGCATTGGATGCACAGCCATGTGCCGACGCAAGAGATGCAGCTGCTGGCAGCACCGCTGATCGTGCGCTCGGCCGAGGACGTTGCTGCTGACCGGCAGGAGGTCGTGATGTTCCTGCATGATTTCTCCTTCAAGGGCCCCGAGGAGGTTCTGGCGGAGATCGGCGCGGGTCATGGCGGCGGACACGGCGCAGGTCATAGTGCCACTGCGGCGCCCGATCAAGGCGCGCCCATGGGAGGCATGGGCGCGATGCAGGGCATGGATCATGGCGCGATGGGCCATGGCGGCATGGGCAACATGGGTGCGATGATGGGCATGGGCGGCCAGATGGGCGGCATGGCCATGGACCTGAACGATTACGACTGGGACGCCTATCTCGCCAACGACCGGACCCTGTCGGACCCCGAGGTGGTGCAGGTCGAGCGTGGCGGGCGCATCCGGCTGCGGGTCATCAACGCCGCCGCGGCGACGGTGTTCTGGATCGACACCGGGGGTGCCGAGGCGCGACTGGTCGCGACGGACGGCCACGCCGTCCAGCCTGTCGCGGGCAACCGGTTCGGGCTGGCCATGGGTCAGCGGCTGGACATCGAGATCGACCTGCCGAACGACGGCGGCACCTGGCCGATCCTCGCCCTGCGCGAAGGCGCGCGCGAGCGCACCGGCCTGATCCTCGCTACGCAGGGAGCCGAGGTCCGGCGCCTCGATGCCATGGCGGAGACCGCAGCACCCGCGTTCGACACCGATCTTGCACAGGAGGCGCGCCTCATCGCCCGCGATCCCCTGCCGGATCGGCAGGTGGACCGCAGCCAGATGCTGATGCTCGGCGGCTCGATGCAGCCCTATGTCTGGACGATCAACCGGGCCGTCTGGGGCCAGCACCAGCCGATCACCGCGCGCAGCGGCGAACGGGTCGTGCTGTCGTTCCACAACATGTCGATGATGGCCCACCCGATGCATCTGCACGGGCATGTGTTCCAGGTCGTCGGCCTGAACGGGCGGCGTGTTGCCGGTGCCCTGCGCGACACGGTTCACGTTCCGCCGATGTCGATGGTCGATGTCGCCCTGGACGCCGGCGAGGCCGCGCGCTGGATGCTGCATTGCCATCACATGCCGCACCTTGCGACCGGCATGATGACCGAATTCGCGGTCACGGCGTCGGTGTGATCCGGGCGGGGCGTCCGGACAGGGCGCCCCGATGTCCCGACACCGATCCTGTGCTGTCCTGCCCCATGTTGTCGTGATGGCCGGTCAATAGGCGCACCCTGCGGGTGAAAATTAGGAGGATGAGATGATGAATTGGAACGATATGGGCTCCGGAATGGGGTTTGGCTGGCTCTTCGGCCTGCTGATCCTTGCGCTGGTGGTTTTGGCCATAGCAGCACTGCTCAAATATCTTCGGAAATGAAGGAAGGATCTTCACAATGACCTACACAATCAATCGCATGATCTCCGATGCGGGTATCGATGACATGGACGCCCGCGCGCGAAAGGCCCTCGCCGACCATGGCTTCGGCGTCCTGACAGAGATCGACCTCAAGGCGACCATGAAGAAGAAGCTCGATGTCGAGATGCCCGCGTACCGCATCCTCGGCGCCTGCAATCCGAAGATGGCGTATGAGGCGATCGGGATCGAACCGCGGGTGGGCGCGATGCTGCCCTGCAACGTCATTCTCCGCGAGGTCGAAGGTGGCGTGGAGGTCAGCGCCATCGATCCTGTGGCGTCGATGCAGGCGATCGAGAACACCGAGCTGACGGCCGTCGCGGGCGAGGTGCGTGACCTTCTGGCCAAGGCCGTCGCGGCGGTGTGAGATGAGCCTGCGCGCCACCATTCTCGCGGGCCTTGCGATCCTCGGGACCGGACTGCTCGCTGTCTGGCAGTTCGCGCCTACGGTGTTCGCCGAGGCGCGCAGCCTTCTGGACGTCGAGCGTCTGGAAATGCTGGTGGCGCGCGCGGGTCTCTGGGGGCCAATCGTGATCGTCACGCTCATGACCATCGCGGTTGTGGCCAGCCCGATCCCGAGTGCGCCAATCGCGCTGGCGGCGGGAGCAGCCTATGGGCATGTCTGGGGGACCGTGCAGGTCGTAATCGGCGCCGAACTCGGGGCTCTGATCGCCTTCGGTCTCGCGCGGGTTCTGGGGCATGATGCCCTGCGACGGGTGTTCGGTGACCGCGTCGATGCCGGGCTGCTCGGCTCGCAGAACGCGTTGACGGCGATGATCTTTGCCAGCCGCCTGATGCCCTTCGTGTCTTTCGACATGATTAGCTATGCGGCAGGGCTGAGCCGCCTGCACGCCTGGCGGTTCGCCGTCGCAACACTGGCGGGGATCATACCGGCAAGCTTCCTGCTGGCCCATTTCGGCGGTGAGGCGGTGAGCGGTGACCTCGGGCGCGCGACATGGGCGGTGCTCGGACTCGGGCTTGTGACGGGGTTGCCGCTGCTCTGGGTGGCCCTGCGACAAAAGCCTGAAAAGGAAAATCCATGACGAAAAGCGATTACGAGAAGAACAGCATTACCCTCCCGGGTGCTGTGGCCATGGGAACCGGCGTGATGATCGGCGCGGGCATCTTCGCGCTGACCGGCCAGATCGCCGAGCTTGCCGGGCCGCTCTTCCCGCTCTCGTTCGTCGTGGGCGCCATCGTGACCGCGTTCAGCGCCCACACCTACATCAAGATGTCGAACGCGTATCCGTCAGCGGGCGGCATCGGGATGATCCTGAAGAAGGCCTACGGCCCGACGACGATCGCGGCGGGCGCCGCCCTGCTGATGGCGCTGTCGATGGTGATCAACGAAAGCCTCGTCGCGCGCACCTTCGGCACCTACACGCTGCGGGCGTTCGGCGGCGATCCGGACAGCATTCTCGTGCCTATTCTCGGTGTCGGGCTGATCGTCTTCGCCTATCTCGTGAACGCATCGGGCACCCGGTCGGTTGGGCTGTTCTCCATCATCATGGCCGTGCTCAAGGTGGGCGGCATCGCGCTGTTCGGCGCAGCGGGTCTTTGGGCAAGCGGCATCTCGTTCGAGGCGACGGGTGATGATTTTGCAGCCACAGGTTTCGTGGCGTCGGTTGCGCTGTCGATCCTGGCCTTCAAGGGCTTCACGACCATCACCAACAGCGGCGCAGAGGTCACCGACCCGCACCGCAACGTGGGCCGGGCCATCATCTGGTCCATCGCGCTCTGCGTCGTCGTCTATCTGTTGGTGGCCTTCGCGGTCGGCTCCAGCCTGCCGCTAGACCGTATCGTGGCGTCGAAGGACTACGCGCTGGCCGAGGCCGCCGAGCCCGCGCTCGGCAAGACTGGCTTCTACCTGACGGTGGCGCTGGCGCTGGTGGCCACCGCGTCGGGTCTGATCGCCAGCGTGTTCGCGGTCTCGCGGATGCTGGCGATGCTGACCGACATGAAAATGATCCCGCACAGCCATTTCGGGATGCAAGGCACGATCAAGGATCACACGCTCGTCTATACCGTCGTGATCGCGGGCTTCCTGACGGTCTTCTTCGATCTCAGCCGCATCGCCTCGCTTGGGGCGTTTTTCTACCTGGTGATGGACATGATCATCCATTTCGGCGTGTTTCGGCACCTGCGCGATGAGATCGCTGCGAAGGGATGGGTGTTGCTGACGGCCATCGCCCTCGACGCCGTGGTGCTGGCCGCCTTCGCTGCGATGAAGTGGCAGTCCGACCCGCTCATCGTCGTGGTCGGCGTCGTCGGTATGGCGCTGGTGTTTCTGTTCGTCCGGGTGTTCCTGGCGCGCAATCCGGTCCGGGAAGGCGCGCACGACCATCACTGAAAAAAGAGCTTGAGCTTCCAGTCTTTGGAAGGCGCAAGCTGAAACAAGGCAATGAGAGGCTGGCAGACCATGGAGCATGATCATCATCACGCAACGCACGACATCCCGACGGGGACCGAGACGGCAAAGGACCCGGTCTGCGGGATGACGGTCGCGGTCAATACGGACGGGCGTCACGCCGAGTTCGAGGGCGAGACCTTCCATTTCTGCTCGGAGAAGTGCCAGACGAAGTTCAAGGCGGATCCGTGGTTCTACGCCTCGGGCCGGGCTGCCGGGCAGAAGAAGGCGGCACCGGCCAATGTCCAGTACACCTGTCCGATGCACCCGGAGATCGTCCGCGATGCGCCGGGGGCCTGTCCGATCTGCGGCATGGCGCTGGAGCCAATGGTGCCGTCCGACGAGCCCAGCGAGGAATTGACTGACTTTACACGGAGGATGTGGATCTCGGCTGCCGCCGCAGTGCCACTCGTCATCCTGACAATGGGCGAGTTGGTGGCGCTGCCGGTGCGCGACTGGATCGGGCATCAGACAGCGAGCTATCTGGAGTTCCTGCTCGCGACACCGATCATCCTCTGGGCCGCCTTGCCGTTCTTCCGCCGCGGCTGGGACTCGATCGTGAACCGCAGCCCCAACATGTGGACGCTGATCAGCCTCGGCGTGGCGGCGGCTTACCTGTATTCGATCGTTGCCACCTTCCTACCCGGGATTTTCCCCGAACAGTACCGGATGGGACACGGCGTCGGCACCTATTTCGAGGCGGCCGTGGTCATCGTCACTTTGGTCTTCGTGGGCCAGGTACTGGAACTCCGCGCACGAGAGCGCACAGGCGACGCGATCCGCGCGCTGCTGGACCTCGCACCCAAGACGGCACGGCGCATCCTGCCCGATGGCACCGAATATGATGCGCCGCTCGAGAACATCATGGAGGGCGACCGGCTGCGCGTGCGCCCCGGCGACGCGGTCCCGGTCGACGGGACGGTGATCGAGGGCCGGTCTTCGCTGGACGAGAGCATGCTGACTGGTGAGTCGATGCCAGTGGAAAAAGGTCTGGGCGATGATGTGACCGGGGCCACGATCAACAAAAACGGCAGCCTGGTAATCGAGGCGGGCAAGGTTGGCGCGGATACGGTGCTCGCACAGATCGTGGCCATGGTGTCGAACGCGCGACGGTCCCGCGCTCCCATTCAGGGGTTGGCGGACCGGGTGTCGGCAGTCTTTGTGCCAACCGTTGTCGCCATCGCCATTGTCGCCTTTGTAGTCTGGCTGATCTTCGGCCCAGAGCCCGCGCTGGTCTTCGCCATCGCATCTGCCGTGTCAGTGTTGATCATCGCCTGCCCCTGCGCGCTCGGGCTGGCGACCCCAATCTCGATTACCACGGCGGCGGGGCGCGGCGCGCAGGCGGGCGTGCTGATCAAGGACGCCGAGGCGCTGGAGCGCATGGCGGGTGTCGATACGCTCATCGTCGACAAGACCGGCACCCTGACCATGGGCAAGCCCAAGCTCACGGATACGGTCGCGCTTGGGAATTTGACCGAGATGGAGCTGCTGTCGCTGGCTGCTGCGCTCGAGCGCGGCTCGGAACATCCGCTGGCCGAAGCCATCGTCGAGGGCGCCGAGGCACAGGGCTCCCCGCGTCAGGAGGCCACCGACTTCGAGGCTGTCACCGGCAAGGGGGTGCGCGGCAGAGTTGGCGGACGCGCCGTGGCGCTCGGCAACGCCGCGATGATGCGAGAGATGGAGCTGGACACGGGTGCGGCCGACGTGAAGGCTGACACCCTGCGCGCCGACGGCAAAACGGCGATGTTCATTTCCGTTGATGGCGCGCTTGTTGGCATCATAGCGGTAGCTGACCCGATCAAGGACAGCACCGCGCAAGCGATCAAGGAACTGCACGCCCAGGGCCTGCGCGTGATCATGGCCACGGGCGACAACGAACGCACGGCACAGGCGGTGGCAGGTAAGCTTGGCATTGACGAAGTCCGCGCGGGCGTCCTGCCCGAGGCCAAGAAGGACCTGATCGACCAGTTGCGCCGCGATGGCCACAAGATCGCGATGGCCGGTGACGGAGTGAACGACGCCCCGGCGCTCGCCGCAGCCGATGTCGGCATCGCCATGGGCACCGGCGCGGATGTGGCGATGGAAAGCGCAGGGATTACCCTGCTGGGCGGCGACCTGATGGGCATCGTCCGGGCGCGCAAGCTGGCGCGTGCGACTTTGCGCAACATCAAGCAGAACCTGTTCTTCGCCTTCGCCTACAATGCCCTTGGCGTGCCCATCGCGGCAGGACTGCTCTACCCGGTCACTGGTATGCTGCTGTCGCCAATGATCGCGGCGGCGGCCATGAGCTTGTCCTCGGTCTCGGTGATCACCAATGCGCTGCGGCTGAGGCGGGTCGATCTCTAACCTGCCCGCACACCACACCAATCATAAAGGAAAACCAGATGACCCATGAAACGATTTCTCGCCGCACGATCCTGGTCGGAGTGACGGCACTCGTGGCCACATCGCCCCTGAGGGCGTTGGCGCAAGGCGCCGGACCGGCGATTCACGTGATGAAGGACCCGAATTGTGGCTGCTGTTCAGCCTGGATCGATATCCTCGCGAATGACGGTTTCGCAGTCACGACCGAGGCGAGCGCCGGAACGCTTCTGATGCGCTACAAGCTGGACAACGGCATCCCGCAGGAGATGGTCTCCTGCCATACGGGTCGCGTGGACGGCTATATGATCGAGGGCCACGTCCCTGCTGCCGACATTCGCCGTTTGCTGGTGGAACGCCCCGACGCGGTCGGCCTGGCAGTTCCCGGCATGCCCTACGGCTCGCCCGGAATGGGGCCGGAAAGTGAGCGCGAGTCCTATGACGTGTTCCTGATCCAGCGCGACGGATCGGTCGAGGTGTTCAGTCGTTACACTGCCGCTTGATTGCAAGTGCTAGCGAATGCTCACTCTTCCGAATCTGTGAGATTGCTAGACTGAAATTGCTGCGCGATGCACGAGTGACCGGGACAGTTTCTTCTTCACAAGGCGGCAGACGCCGTTCTAACGCTCCCAGGCCGCCAGCTTTTTGGTAAAGCGCCCCGGTGGCTTGGGACTGCCGTCGGTGTAGCGAATGTGCGCCCTGAGGGGGCAGTGTCGATGATGGTTGTTGCAGACATAATTCCTCATTCCGAATGCGAGTAATCGCACTTATCTTTTTGATATTGTTACATTATCTTGTAATTTGGGGGCGAAATGTCCGCCCCCTACTGGATTTCGCTACTTGGCGGCCAGCATCGACGCGCTTCACGCAGCGCCAGCGTCCGGTGGGCCGTCAACTCCATGACCAGCCGCTCGGGCAGCGGCTTCAACGCTCCGACATCCTCATCCTCCGGCAAGTCAGCTCCGATCGGCTGGCCACCCGACATGATGACGGTTCCACCATGAGCGGCACTGCCATGGCCATCGGTGAAATCACGATCATCCCCCTGCACCGCCGCCGCAGGATCCGTACCATCCTGGACCGCGGTCTCGTCAACGGGCTCATCCTCTGGACGCACATACCCGCGATAGACTGCCAGAGCGCCGTAACGGTCGAGCGTGACGAACGCCCCTGCCCGTCCGATCTCCTCCGCGTCGAAGATCAACGGCCGGGTCTCGATCTTTTCCATCTCCGTTTCCAACACGCCAAGCCGCGTGTCGATCTCGTCGGGGATTTCATCCTGTCCCGCGCATTCTTCCTCGAGCGCCCGATACTCGGCGAGCAGCTTGGCATGGGCCGCACCTTCGTCATCCGTCATAGGTGCCGGATCGCCGGACAAGGACCGCAGGCCGTGGCTGTAGCCGTAGGGCAGGTCGAGTGCGACCTCGATCCACTTCCAGCCCTCAACGGCAATCGTCTCAGCCTCGGCCTGGAGTTTTTCCGTCACCAGCCGATCGAGCAAGGCAGGGTCCTCGAGCCAGCCACCGTCATCGCCCTGAAAAAGGTCATGCAACATCGTGCCGCCCGCCGCTTCGTAGGCCTCAGCACCCACAAAGACCGCGCGCCGGTCAGACGCCCGGACCGAGGTCTCTGTCAGCATGCGCCGGATCTGGAATGGCTCCTTGTTCCAGGATGAATGGATCACATCCCAGACCTGAACCTGACGCGCGTGATCGGGGTTCACGGTGAAGGCCATCAACTGTTCCAGCGTCATGCCATCCTCGGCATAGACCTCGAGCAGGGCAGGGGCGACGGAGGCGAGTTTCAGGCGCTGCTTCACGACCTGCGGCGTCACGAAGAAGGCGGCAGCAATCTCAGCGTCGCTCTGGCCCTTGTACCGCAGCGCCACAAATGCGCGGAACTGGTCGAGCGGGTGCAGGGCGACGCGCTGCATGTTTTCCGCAAGGGAATCGTCCTCGGCCAGGATGTCGGACGCAGCATCGCGGACGATGCAGGGAATGGGCGTCGTCTTTGCCAACCGCTTCTGCTTCACCAGCAGGGACAATGCTTGAAACCTGCGGCCTCCGGCCGGGATCTCGAACTTGCCGGTCTCGGTCCCATCGGCAGCCAACACGGGCCGCACGCTCAGGCTTTGTAAGAGACCGCGGCGGGCGATGTCTTCGGCGAGTTCCTCGACGGACACGCCAGCCTTGATGCGCCGCACGTTGGACTGGCTCAGCACCAACTTGTCGAAAGGGATATCCCGCGAAGGGGACAGGGTGATTTTCTGGACAGCTTTCGTCATCAGATCTTCTCCACGACGGGCGCCGGAAGCCACTCTCCCGATCTCACTTCCCGTCACCCTCAGACCAACACTCCTTTCCCTCTCACGGTGCTTCTTGACCGCGGTCAAGAAGCTCATGTGGGAGCAAGTTGTGTGCGTAGGATCCTTTCGAAATAGGCGTCAGGATGTTTGATCGTGTCTGCTCTTGCTATCAGGTAGTCGAAGACGAGAAGCAGTTTTCCCGCGCCAGCTTTCTGGATGCCATGCCGCAGTTCGTCTTGGCTTATTCTAAGCAATCGACCGAGGTCGTATAGAATGCGGGTGAGGGCTTCTCCTGTACGCGGCGGTTCTGGGAAAAATCCTGCAACGTGGGTGAAGTCTTCCCATGCCATGCTTGCTGGGTCTCGGTTCATCGTGGGCTTGGTTTGTGCGGTTTGTTCACCGCGATTGACCGTAGTTGGAACAATCTTTTTAATATCTTTTTTTATAGACTCTATGTGCCGGACATTTTGACCGTTTGTGGCGGGCAGATCGTTGGAATCCGGTGTATGCGGTCGGTGTTCGATAGTATGTAAATTATCTGCGGTACCAGCTTTTGTTGCGGCATGGTGTTCACCGTAGCTTGCGTCGGTATCGGCTCCGAGGGCTCTAAGTTCTGACATAACGCTCAGGACTGCATCAACGGTTAATGTTGCTCGACGCAGGACATTTCTGATCATGTTGAGGGTAGAGAGCTTTGCTTCATCGAAGCGTGTCTGTTGGAGTAGCGAAGCACGTAGGGCCAACGCCTCAGCCTTCAGTGAGCGCAAGCGCTCGCGTTCTTCGGTGAGCTGCAAGGCTTGTGTCGCGAGCGAGCCGTACCTCTGGATCAAGGGCTTCAGGTCGATACCGAAGGCATCTCTGATAACGCCTCCATACCGCAGCGGAAAGCGTTTGCCATTTGCTGAATTCTTGCGTTCGATCAGTTCAGCAGCTGAGAGGCGTCCCAGGCTGCGTCGAATTGTTCTCTCATCGAGTCCATTGGCGCGCTCTGACAGAGAAGCGTTCGATGGGAACACGACAGTGAGCGTAAGTCGCTGGCTGTCCTGAATCTCACGTTCTTTGCGGGGTAGGAAGCTAATGAGCGCGGTCAGAACGGCGAGGTCATTGGTTGTGAGACCGAGCTCCTTCCTCAGTACGCGAACTGGGCCCAGAAGCTCATAGGGGTTAGGGCAGGGCAGAGATATCCGTTCCGCCAGGGCGGTTGTTGTTTCATTTGCATGTCTCATGGTGTTTCGGAAGAAAAAGCTTCCCCGTTCACCGCGAGCGGTGTTGAAATCGATTCGTTTTGGGGGTATCAATCAGGTGTCGAGACTGATTGAGGCCCTTCGGAAGCATCGCTTTCGGGGGGTCTTTCTTTTTCTAGCCGGTCCTCCTTTCGTTTTCTGCTCGTTGCTTTTGATGTCTTGACCGCGGTCAAGACATGGGGGTCGTCACTCTGGCCCGTCTTGACCGCGGGCAAGAAGCTCCGTGACCAGCTTCCGGACTGCCTCCTCAACACGAGGGACAAGATCAGCGTCCACATCGATGGTGATACGGGTGCCCTTTCGGCCGATCTTCACGCGCTCACTGGGGTGTGTCTTCTGCGTCGATGGTTTGGTGGCTGTCAGCAAGGTAACCGCCGCTTCGAGACGGTCGGGGCCCGGTATGTTGCGAGGAATTTCGCCGGCAACTTCTCGGGCTCTCGCGGCGTCTTTCTCGCACAGCCTGAAAAGCTTTTCCCAAACCCGTCGACCAACGCCGTGTGCAGGTCCGATAGCCTGGATCAGTTCCATCGGGATGCCCGTAGCGATACGGTTCATCCGCGAGACGAGCGATTCATCGATCTGAAGTGCCCGATACGCGATCGTTTGAGCGTTCTTGCGCGTTTCGTCGGTTTTCCCAAGTTCTCGAATGATCCCGGCGACAAACAGAGCCCTTTCGATGAACGATGGGTCTTGGCGCGCATTATTCTCTACGCCTTGGGCAATGAGAGCTTCCTCGTCGGTCATCTCCATGACCGTGGCGCGCACTTTCTGACCAAGTTGGCGACAAGCTAAAAGCCGACGGCGTCCATAGACGATCTCAAGCGCACCGTCCTGGGTTCTGCGAACCAACACTGGAACCTTTTGACCGTGCTCGCGGATCGACGAGACAAGCTCATCCAGACCATCGCTTGGATCGATGCGGTCCATGACCGCGGACATTCGTATTACGGTCGGGTCGATCAGCCGGGTGGCGTGTTTATCCTCTTCGAGCACGGATGCTTGTGCGCGAGCTACAGTCGGGCTCGTTCGCTTCACATCCAGATCCTCGTCCGAAGGCGGCGTTTTGCCCATCGCGTTCTTGAGTGAGTCCCCGAAGACCTTACGCGCCATGGCTACGCCCCCATGCTTTCAGGATTTCGCGTTCGACTTCGTCGGTCACGCGCGAGACGGACTCGATCGCGCGCTCGTAAGTTCTGCGATTCACGTCGCGAGGTTCGACCTCGAAGATGCTCTGCTGGGTGTTCGCAGCATCACCCACGGCTGTTGATTTCAGAAACTCGGCAGACAGCACGGCATCCCCGAGGACTGTCCGAAGCAGAGATGAAATCTGCACCTGCGGACCATCCGTATTTTCGTAGCGGGTGATCAGAACTCGCACGAAGTTCAGTCCATGTTCCGGGGCGTGTGCCTCGACGACGCCCATCAGGTTGCTCGCCATGCCCAGAAAGCTCGCCAGCGACATGACATCGAGCATCGACGCGTTGAGCGGGATCAGGACCCCGGTCGATGCAAAGAGGGCAGAGATCACCGAGAAGTTCAGCTGCGGTGGGGTGTCAAATATCACCACATCATATCGGTTGAGGACAGGCTCAAGCGCTTCCCGGATGCGGCTATGGAACGTGGTGGCGCCGTGTCTGAAGCTCAGGGCGACCTCGAACTCGTACTCCATGATGTCCATGGATGCCGGGATCAGATCCACGGTCGGGAAGTTCGTTTTGCGAATGATCTCTGCTGCGGGCAATGGATCGTCGGATCGGATAAGATCGTATGAAGTCGGCATATCCGGATCGAGCTCAGGAGTAACCCCGAATAGGTTTGTCAGACTTGCCTGGCTGTCGAGGTCAATCAGCAAGACCCGGTAGCCGCGCAGGCCCAGTAGCTGTCCTACATGGGCAACAGATGACGTCTTTGCCGAACCACCCTTCAGGTTGAAGATCGTCAAGACCTGACAAGCCTCTCCCGGTCTTCTGTGCGGGTGTTCTTCTGGCTTGATCCTTCCAGTCTCGAGAAGTACGCGTTGTGCTTCGACCATCTCCTCTGCAGAGAAGCTACGGCGGTTGCCGCCCTCCAAGACACCTTCGGGAAAGCCTTCGAGGTTTGACACATGATGGCGGAAGGTGTTCTGATTAATGCGAAGAAGTTCAGCCGCTTCCCGCATGGCGAAGCGGCGGAGGCCCTTCTGAGCGTCCGGTGGGAAGGTTTCCTGCGCATGTTCACGCAACCGACTACCAAGCCGCTTGGACATGACTTCAAATCTCTGGGAGGCGCGTATCCCGTTCATCACTGCCCTCAAGTCTTTATTGTTTTGCAAAGCTTAACAGATATTGTGGATAAATCCAGACCAAACCGTTGAGCGGCCTGGGCGCGTTGAAGCCACCGATTTCTGTCGACGGTAAACTGTTAAAAATCAGCGCCTTGGGCGACTGCGCTCTCACTCTACTTCAACACCTCGTTGCCAGCCACGAAGTGACCACAAGATGTATTGTGAGTGCGTACAGAAATCAGTCGGCAGAATCGGATGGACGATTCTCTGGGATCTCAGTCGAGCAACGACAGCCTCTCCGCCCGCTCCAGCAGCATCTTCACCGACGAAGGCTGCCAGCTTGTCCGCCCGCGGGGCGTGCGCTCGCGCATCGCTTCCAGCCGTTCACAGATCGCCTGAAGCGTGATGTCGGGATCTGTGCCCTTGATGCCTGCGACAATGGCGGGCAGGCGGTCGTCCGTTTCGCGGCGCCCGGCGCGGGCCAGCACCTCGACAGGCAGGAAGCCGTCGCGGACATAGGCCTTCACAGCGCGTTGCAGGCGGCTTTGGGTCCAGCTACGCGCTTCGGGCAAGGGGCCGTTGATGATGCGCAACACGTCCTCCCAAGCCAAGTCGGGGCGCAACCGGCGCACATGGGGCACCCAGTCTTGTGCCGTCTCGTTCAGGCGCTCCATGTAGCCGTCCTGTCGCGCCAGCCGCACTTTGCGAAGAGCGGCAGGGTCTTTGGCCCGCAGCCCAGGGTTCCCGCCAACGCGGCCCTTTGTGCGTGCGCTGGCAAGGCCGGCCTTGGTGCGTTCCCGGATCAGGGCGCGTTCGAACTCGGCCGCAGCCCCCAGCACTTGCAACGTGAACTTGCCCTGCGGCGATGCCGTGTCGATTGGGTCTTGAATGGAACGAAAGAAAGCACCCTTGGCTTCAAGCCGTTCGATCACCTCGAGGAGATGCGAAAGCGACCGCGCCAGCCGGTCGATCCGCACGACCACCAGCGTGTCGCCCTTGGCGACGCGTTCCAGCACGCGCGCCAACACCGGCCGCGCACGATTGCCGCCAGAGGCCTGCTCCTCATGGATCTCGGCGCAGCCTGCAGATTTCAGGGCCTGCGACTGGGGCAGGGGGGTCTGATCCTCGGTCGAGACCCGGGCATAACCTATCAGGGGCATCAAAACAGTCTTTTGCAGTTTCATATAACGCGACTAAACGACCGTTTGTAAACAGAGGCAAGGGCGCTCTTTGTGGTGCTGCAAATCAAAAACCCCTTGGTTTTCATATGCTGAGCGCGATCAGAGAGATATCGCAGACCACCGCGCGCGCGTGCTATATAGGGTGTGCAGGCGCACCCTAACAAAACACTTTAGTAAAATGCAAAAGCGCCATATTTTGCACATATGAAGCCTCAAGTACCTACGCAGTATAGTAAATTGGACGATCCTCTAGTTGATGCGGAGGGGATTGAAGAGACGTCCGAGGACGACCTGTGGTTCCTGCCCGGTCCAATAGAAGTGGAGCCGGATTATCTGCCGCCCAGACCGAGGGCAGAGCTGCCTGAAACCGCAGTCCTCGACGATTGGCGGAAGGCAGAGGCAGGTAATGCCGCCCGTCTTGCCCGTGTGGCTAGCCGGATTGGCGCGCTGGATGACCGTCTGCACCGTGGCCCGGAAGGCTGGCGGCTCAGGCTCGCCCTGATCGAGGCGGCAGACCTCAGCTGGTTTGTGGGTGACCGAATTGGCCCGGATCGGCTGGCGCTTTGGATATCCATGCGCTTGTCCGGGGTGCAGGACGACACCGCAGCGCTCGCGCGTGTCGGATGGGCGGTGCGCCGTCTGACAGGCGGTCCCGGTCCAGAGGTGGACTTATCCGCTTTCCTCGATCGCCGTGACCCTGAAAACATGGCCAATGAAGCCGAGCCCTTTGCGGATCGCGCGGTCGGTTGGCTTGACCTGATGGCGCAAGCCGCCCACCTGCATTCGATTACACGCGCCTGCATGGGGTTTCACCTCTGGAACCTTGCGGGCCTCGGGCAACAGGACGACCGGATGGAAGCGGCGGTTACCGCCGCACGCATTGCCGCGAGCGAAGGCCCGAATTTGAATGGGGGGGCCATCTTTGCGCCTCTGGCTATGCGCGGGGCAGGGGGGCTGCGCGCCAGTGGCCCACCTGCCGAGCGCTTGCAGCGTTGGCTCGAGGGAATGGAAACAGCATGCCTGACCGCGATGCGGCACCTCGACGATATCCAGGCATGGTCAGCGCGGGCGGACAACATGATGGCACCGCTCTCTGGCAAGACACCACCTGCATTGCGCGCGGTGCTGACCGAATGGCCCGTCGTCTCCGCTCCAATGGCCGAGACCCTGACCGGTGCCAGCCGCGCCGCCGTCCAGCGCAACCTTGCTTGGATGGAAGCGCAAGGTCTAATCCGCGAGGTGACCGAACAGGTGCGTTTCCGCATGTGGCGGGCGATGCCATGAAACACCTCTAAAGAAGCACTCGTTTTGGTGCGTAACATTTGTTGATAGTTCAACGGAGGACCAGAATCGTGACAGACCAAAAATATGAGACAGTCGATTTCGACGTGCGGCTCAGAAATAGTAGTCAGATGGATTTGCGGTGTTTTCACCTATCTGTGGGATCCTCTAGTCGCTCTAGCCTCAAATTCTTTATTTCGAAATCACGAAAGAATAAGTCTCTTGGGCGCAAAAACTGGGGCACGAAAATTGCGATCTACCCGTGGACAGACGGGGTCAGTTTATAGAGCTGGGCGACCGCCCCATGAAGCCGAAACAGCCGATCACCGCTCAGATCTTGATCAATGCCGCCGTCGCGTACATGAAGGCGATGCCGCCCAGAAACCCGACCAGTACGGCTGGTGACATCAGCGCCGCCTGCCTGTCGGCGTTTTGACGTACAAGGTAGGCGCTGACCTCGACCATGACTTGCAGGATCGCACCCGCTCCGACGGCGAGTGCCAGTGCCGACCATTGCGGCGCATAGGCAAGGCTGCCCGCCCACATTCCGAGGATGGCCGGGCCACCGGCGAGCAGGGTCAGAGCGGCAAACGTCCAAAGCGTTGGCCGGGCACGAAGCATCGGGGCGGCGATGCCTATGCCCTCGGTGACATTGTGCAAGGCAAAGCCTAGGACGAGGAAAGTTCCAAGCCCCGCCGACCCGGCGGCGAATGCGCCGCCGATTGCCAGCCCTTCGCCGAAGTTGTGAAGCCCGATCCCGAGGGCAATGTAGAACGCAAGCGCGATGCCTTCCGGATTGCCGCGCCAGCGCCCGATAGCCATCAATAGAAGAAAGCTTGTAAGCGCCGCCAGCCAGACCATGGCAGAACCTTGGAATATCGCCGCCGCATCGCCGGACAACTCCACCGCTTCCGCAGTCATGTCGATCAGCAGGAAGGCCAGCAACCCAACCGTCAGTGCGAGCAGAAAGTTCATCCCGCTTCGCCCGACGCCCTTCATCGCCGGAAAGAACATGAGACCAAGCGCAACCGGCAATAGGCCGACGATCGCTCCGATCACTGCCTGCAGCCGGAGTTGCCCCCAGGTGGCGCTTGGCGTCGAGACGGCGACCCCGATCTCATGCCCGAAGGTCGCGCCCGTGTTGGTCAGCAGGTTGACGCGATGGGCCTCGCCGAGAACCCACGGATAGGGAATTCGCAACCAGACCGCTTCGCCGCGGGCAATCGGCCCCGCGTGTCGCGTAGCCCTTAATTGTGAGATGAGAAATCCAACGAAATCAACGGCCACCCTTTGCCCTTAAATATAAGATTTTGTCTTTAATTCCGATATTTTTGCCCTTAAACATGAGACAGGGTTCACAGGTTTTTGCGGCAAATGTCGATGAACAATGATGACGAAGAGTCAGTTGCCGTTGGAGCTGAAGAGGCGCGTAGGGCCGTCGTGCTGCGTCCGGTTGTTCAGGCATATCTCAATGGGACTGGCAGTCTGGAAAGTGACATCAATGACGCCGTTTGGGAGCTTGGTGCCAGCAGGGCGACGGTCTGGCGTTGGGTAAAGCGGCTGGCGGAAGAGGGTGGGCGCACCAGTGCTTTGGCTCCGCGGAAACGGGGCCGCCCGGCTGGTACGACCTTGATTTCCAGCAAGGTCGAAGCGGTGATTGAAGAACATCTTCGCCGTTATTTCTTGAGCCGGGAGCGTTCGAGCCTTTCGCGCGTCGTGACAGAAATCCGCAGCGCGTGCTGGCAACAGGGCTTGCAGCCGCCGACACGACGGACAGTTCAGCGTCGTCTGGATGCGATGGATGCCCGCGAAGTTGCGAAGGCACGAGAGGGCTCAAAGGCTGCCCGCCAGAAATTTGCGCCGGTCACAGGTGAGAACAAGGCCAGTCAGCCTCTGGAGATCGTGCAAATTGATCATACGCCCGCGGACATCATCCTTGTCGACAGTTTTGAGCGCCAACCAATTGGGCGGCCTTGGGTCACGCTGGCGATCGACATCGCAACGCGGATGGTAACTGGATACTACACCTCTCTGGAGGCCCCTTCGCGTCTGTCAGTGGCGCTTTGCCTGACACAGGCGGTTGCCCCCAAGGCGGAACTTCTTGCGGAATTGGCGTGCAATATTCCTTGGCCCGCACAGGGCAAGCCGCACAGCATCCACGTCGACAATGGCCGCGATTTCCGGTCGCGGGCCTTTCGGTCGGCATGTGCGGAGTGGGGGATCGATCTGGTCTATCGACCGCCGGGAAGTCCTCACTTCGGAGGTCACGTCGAACGATTGATCGGGACGATGATGGGGGCCGTTCATCTGTTACCGGGAACAACGCAATCCTCGATCGCGGCCAAGGGCGACTATGACGCCGAAGGCATGGCCACGATGACCTTGAGCGAATTCGATCGCTGGTTTGCTTTGGAAATCTGCCGTTACAACAACAGAGTTCATTCAAGTCTTGGCTGCACACCTATCGCCAAATGGGAGGAGCTCTCAGAGAAAATGATGGGTGACATCCCCTTTGAGATGGAAGCTTTTAGGGTGAGCTTCCTGCCAAGCGAGCTGCGCAAGGTCAGGCGTGACGGCATCCATCTGTTCGAGATACGGTACTGGTCGGATGCCCTTGCAGGCCACATTGGGCGCGGGGATGGAAAGGTAGTCGTTCGCTACGATCCTCGCGATATCTCAATGATCTGGGTCGAATTGGACGATGGCCGATATGTTGAGGCGCGTTACAGAAACTTGGAAATTCCGCCCGTGCCGCTCTGGGAATATCGCGAAGCCATGAGGAAGGCCCGTGCCCTTGGCAAGTCCGGGTCCAATGAGCTGGTCCTGGCTGAGCTGATCCGACAGCAACGCCAAATCGAGTCTGAAAGCCGGGGCCTAACGAAGGCCGAACGCCGATCCCGTGAAAGAAAAGGGACATTGGAGGACACCAACTCGGCTGTCTCGAAAACCGAAGGGCTGCGTGCGATCGACACGGGTGATACATCGCGCCCATTGTTCAAGGTAGAGAGATGGTGAATTGACGGCAGGGACAACTGAGGAAGACGGTCGGATCGCCCTCATTCAATCGGACATCTGGATCGGCTTTCCGCGGGCCGAACAAGTGCTGGACCGTTTGCAGGGTATGATCGAGGCGCCAAGGCAAACCCGTATGCCTGGCCTTCTTGTGCATGGCGCGTCCGGGATCGGAAAGACGATGATCGCCCGAAACCTGTCGCGCAAGTACGCACCAGAATACGATCCGCCGTCAGGCATCACGCGCACACCGCTTCTGCTGTTGCAAGCGCCGCCCGCACCCGACGAACGGCGGTTCTATCTGCACATCCTGGCCGCCGTCGGCGCCCCGGCGACGGCACTGAGCGCCCGCGCTCAAAATGTGGCTTCCCTCGAAGTTCGTGTCATCGCACTCTTGCGCGACCTTGGCCTGCGGATGATCATGATCGACGAGGTCCACAATCTCTTGGCTGGGACCCACCGCGAACAGCGCCGCTTTCTCAATGTTCTGCGGTATCTCAGCAATGAACTCGAAGTGTCGCTGGTATGCCTCGGGGTCAGCGAGGCCGTCGATGCCATCCGTGGTGATATCCAGCTTGCCAGGCGGCTGGACGAACATCACCTGCCAAACTGGCGCGACGATGCCGAGTTCTCGGACATGATTCAGACACTCATCGCGGCAATGCCCCTCGAGAAGAAATCCAATCTGAAGGTCAAGTCGCTCAAGCAGATACTTGCACTGACCGGTGGGGTGACCTCGCGCATCTTCGCCCTGATCAAGGATCTTTCCATCGATGCCATTGTCACTGGTAATGAATGCATCACCGATGACGCAATCGCAAAATGGACGCCGGTTTGGTCGCGTCACGCGTCCGCTGGGCGGCGGCTCGAGAAGTCCCGGGTGTGAAGCCGCGCCCGCTGCCAAAGATTGTCGCGCCGCTGCCAGACGAGTTGTTGTCAGGTTGGTTGTCTCGGCTGGCTGCGGCCAACTACTGTAATGACGCGGAACTGCTGGCCCATATCAAGATCGATACCGCGCATGGCACCGCCTTGGACCTCAACATCGACGCGGTGGCGGCAGAGAAGATTGCCAGCGCTGCACGTGTCGCCCCAGACGTCGTGCGATCTTTGACCTTTCCAGCAATGACGCCACGAGAAGCCTCGCTGACGGCCCAGATGCCATTCCAGCATTGCCCGCAATGCTCCCGAGAGGGCCTTTCGCTCAAGCATTGGAGGCGGGCCTGGGCATTCGACTGCCAGGTTTGCGGGGCGAGACTTGTGCAGACCCTCGGCAAAGCAGGCGACGAACAAGTATCCGAGAAACTGACATACCGAGCGCGCCGTGGGGCAGGGATGCTTGAGTGCGCCGCGCGATCACGCGGCCCCAGACCACTTCGGCGCGCAATGCGTGCAGTCGCCTTTGCCATGTCACTCAAAACCTTCCGCGGGGATCCGTCGTTCGCTCTCCAGAACCCCAGATCGGAAGTGAGGCTGTTCTGTCTCGCCGCAATCGCCGCCGCTCGGTCTTATCCCTTGGCTAAGGCAGCCATCGCCAGCCACAGCATCGACGACTATGCAAGGGTTGCTCTATTGCGCGCCTTCGAGAAGGAGCCCCGTCTGCTTGTTGCGGTTGATCATATCGCGCAAAGGCGCGCGAGAAGCACAGGCCCGATGACAGCCGAACCTCGCAATTAAGGGCAAAATTTGTCGTCAAACGCGCCGCGTCTCAGAATTAAGGGCAACGCGACACCGCGGGCTCCTGCGTGAAGGTCCAGTAGGCGTCGTCCACTGCGACCTGCGCGACCACCATTGCTTCCGATCCGCCGGCGCGCACACTGAGCGAAATCCCCGACCCATCGAGGATCGTCCGTTCGACGGTCAACGCCTCGACCGGGGGCGCGCCATTGTTGAAGCCGCGCAGCGGATCGAGCGAGGCAATCCACACGAAAGCCCCCAGCATGACGGCCAGCGGCACGAGGACGAGAAGCAGGCGGGTCATTGGCGGGCGGCTGCGTTGGATATGATCGGTCATGCTCCGGCCTCTCGCACGTCGAAAAAGCCCATCCAGCCAAGTTCGGTGAACTCGGCCTGGTGCGCATGGAACATATACATCCCGTCCTCGTGATCGGCGAAGCTGAACTCGAGGATGCCGCGCTGCGCCTGACACTGCATGATCACATCGACCGTGCGCAGGGTCGGCGTGAGCTGGGTGCCGGTGTCGTAATAGTCGAAGAAATTCCCATGCAGGTGGAACGAGTTGATCGGATCGAACTCGGTCGCGTTCATGAGGTCGATGCGCACCGGGCGCGACTTGTCGATCCGGATCGGCGCGTTCATGTAAGCTTGGCCGACCGTGTTTACGGCATAGACCTCGTTCTCACCATCGAAATTGGTGTCAAAGCCGTTCATCACCATCGCCAGTTCCTGCCATTCGGCGTTTTCCGGGCTGCCCAGCACACGCGACGCCGCAACGGCCGCAAATTCGGGGTGGCGCGCCGGATCCGGATCGACCACGAAAAGGCCGTACATGCCCTTGTGCATGTGCCGTTTCAGTGGCAGGGCATGGCAATGGTAGAGGTGGCAGCCGAAGGGCTTGGCATCGAATTCGTAAACGAACTCCTCGCCCGGATCGATCAGCCCGGCGCCTTGAACACCGTCCATGCGCGCTGAATGAATGCCGTGAAAGTGCATGGAATGGGGATGTGAACCAAGGTTGCGAAAGACGATCCGTAGCCGTTCGCCCTCCTTCGCTCGCAGGGCGGGGCCGGGAACGCGGCCATCGAACGTCCAGGCGGGGAAGAACACGCCGGGAGCGATCTCGATTTCCATGTCGATGGCGTCCACCTCGAACGTTCGCAACGTGCGCCCATCCGGCAGAACTTCTGTGCGACCGGTCTCCCAGTCGGTCAGCATGGCCGTCGGGTCGAACCCGTTCCGGGCGTGGTCGACCTGGCCGACCATCGTCATGTTACCATGCGCCATGCCACTGTCATGGGCCGAATACGGATCGACCGCCCCGCCGGGCATATCATGCCCCGCCATCGGGTCGGGCGTTGCCTGGGATTGCGCGCGGCTCGCGGCCACGGCCGCTCCGCCGGCAGCCACCAGACCGCCGACCAACAACGCGCGTCGCGACGCCGAAACTGGCTCCGTGACGACGCCAGGTGGCGCTGTGGGCAGCGATGTCTCCACGGCGGACGACACCTCGCGCCCTCGCTTGCTGGTATCGACAGGCATGGACGTTGTCCCTTCAGATGACACGCAGGCCAAAGTCCCGGCGCAAAAAGTTAGCATAGGCTAATAATCATCGCTCAGGCTTTACGAGTCAATCCTGATCGTGCGAGGGTGACGGCATGATTGATGATGAGAACCTTGAATCAACCGAGGCAGAGGCACGTGCGGTCGAATCCCGCGCCGAGGCCTTCATCGGTGTGCGCGAGGCGCGGCGCAGCGAGGTGGCGGAAGACTATGTCGAATTGATCGCTGAGTTGATCCACGAGAACGGCGAAGCCCGACCGGTCGATATTTCGGCCCGGATGGGCGTGACCGCGCCGACGGTCGCCAAAACCCTTGGCCGTCTGGCGCGGGACGGCCTGATCACTCGCGCGAAATACCGTTCGGTCTTTCTGACCGAGGAAGGCCGGGCGCTTGCCAAGGAATGCAGGCACCGCCACGAGATCGTCTTGCGCTTTCTCCTGAGCCTCGGGCTAGACCCCGAGACGGCTGAACGCGATGCCGAAGGGATCGAGCATCATGTGAGCGAGCGCACGCTTGCCCTGTTCGCGGCGTTTGCCCAGCGGTCATAGGCAGGTGGTTGCCGCTGCAACAAGTCGGTTGGCCGAGGATTTGAACGAGCCAATCTTTGGATGTTCCAAGAAACGTGATTTTGTGCCGCTGGCATTCGGATCGCGCGGGTAGTAGATCAAGATCATGAGACGTTGGGCGCGCCTTATCTGCATTCTCTCGCTGGTGGCTTTTGCCATCGGCGCGGTCGCGCAGTCTGCGGGCTCAATTGCCATGGCCTCGTCAATGGTCTCCACGGACAGCGGCATGATGGCGATGGACGATTGCGACGCCTGCGGCAGCTTGGAAGACGGTAAGATGGGTTCCGTCTGTGATTTTGTGTGCAATGCCGCGGGAATGGCCGCTCTTCTTTCGATTCCGGCTGGCACCAGCCCGATCGCTGCCGCCGCGGCCCATGAAATCCGGCCAATGGACGTTCCGCACGGAATATCTGGCCCCCCGGCCAAACAACCTCCTCGAGTCTACCTCTGATCTGACACACGGCGCTTGATTGCGCTTCGTGTGTTTCTCCGTGCCGGACGCCCCCAAATGGGCGTTTGCGCGGGGCCATGAACGTCGCTGAGCAATTGCTTTGGCGGCGTACAGTGAAATCAGAGAGTGTTTATCCATGTCCTACCAAATCAGTTCCCGTTTCAGTCGCCGATCTTTTCTTGCAACATCCTTGGCGGGTTTCGGCGCCGCGGCTTTCGGAAAGCCTCTGCGCGCCGAGCCGCAAATCCGCAGCTTTTCGCTGCGCCCCGCGCCGGGACAGGCAAGGCTGGTCCCAGAACCTTATCCCGCAACCCCCGTTTGGGGCTTCAACGGTCAGGTTCCCGGCCCGGAGCTACGGGTTCGGCAAGGCGATCGGCTGCGCATCGTCGTCACAAACGGTCTGGACGAGGAAACCACCGTCCATTGGCACGGACTTCGTCTGCCGAACGCGATGGACGGGGTTCCACACCTGACGCAGAAGCCGATCGCACCCGGAGAAACCTTCACCTACGAGTTCGACGCGATCGATGCCGGGACCTTTTGGTATCACCCCCACCAGCGCAGTTTCGAGCAGGTCGGACGTGGGCTGGCCGGACCACTCATCATCGACGAATCCAACCCGCCGCGGGTCGACCGCGATGTCACCTGGCTGCTTGACGACTGGCGGCTGACGCGGGACGCGGCGATTGCGGATGACTTCGGCGCAGCCATGGACATGAGCCATGCGGGCCGTCTGGGCAATACTGTCACGATAAATGGGCGTGTTCCCGATGTCTTCGTGGTGCGGCAAGGCGAACGCATCCGGTTGCGGCTGATCAATGCCGCCAACGCCCGCATCTTCGCGCTCGACTTCGGCGACCTTTCCGCGCGCATCATTGCGCTCGACGGCCAGCCGATCACCCCGCACGCCGCGCCTGACGGTGTCGTGGTTCTGGGCCCGGCGATGCGTGCCGACATAATGCTCGATTGCCCTGCCGACCCGGGAACCACGCTTCAAATCGTCGACCGCGCCTATCGCGATAATGAATTTAACCTGCTGGATGTCGTCTTTGACGAAACGCCCCTGCGTGCCACGCCGCCGGAATGGGAAATTGCCCTTCCAGCCAATCCACTGATCGAACCTGATCTGAACGCAGCCCGTCGTCACGAAATCCTGTTCACCGGGGGCATGATGGGCGCCATGGTCGAGCGCCAGATGGGCCCGAGCCAGTCCGGCAGCATGATGGGCGGAATGATGGGTGGCGTTGTGGGTGGCGGCATGTGGTTCGTCAATGGCGTCGCGGCCGAAGGGCACATGCTCGATCCCTTCCTGACATTGGAGCGCGACGCGAGCCATATCCTCCAAATGACGAACGCCACTGCCTTCGACCATCCGATCCACCTGCACGGCCACTCCTTCCGCGTCATCAGCCGCGATGGCGTGCCGACCGAATTCCGTGAATGGCAGGACACCGTGCTGATCGCGCCGCGCGAGCAGGTCGAAATCGCCCTGGTCGCCGACAATCCCGGAGACTGGATGTTCCATTGCCACATCCTTGAGCACCAGGCGGCCGGGATGATGGGCGTGATCCGCGTCGCATGAGCAGAGGAGCATGCAGATTGAAGTCGATTGAGATTGGATGTCGGCCAAACCGGCGCAAGGTACTCACCGCGGCACTCAGTATCGGCGTCGCTTCGATGTTGCCGGGGTTCGCACTCGCGGCGAGCGATGGTGATCCAGCGGCACTTGCCTTTGATGGCGATACCATTCTGCTGGCGAGAGGAGGGCTGTTCGTCAGTGACGATGACGGCCGGACTTGGACCGCGGCAGAGACACCGGGGAACGTGCTGTCGCTGGCGACCCATCGCGACCGGCCTGGCCGTGTGGTTGCGGGGCTCGCCGTGGGCGGTGTCAGCACTTCCGAAGATGGGGGCGCTTCGTGGCGCGTCAGCGACGCTGGGCTGCCTGACGGAGAGATCAATGCCGTTGCCATCGCCTCGCGGAACTCGGACATGATCTATGCCTCGGTTCGCGGCGACGGATTGTGGAAGAGCGAGGACGCCGGCGCAACCTGGTCGCTCGCCATGGACCGCCCCTGGCTCGACGACGCAGAGCGCGAACCTCTTGCTCTGGCTTCGGTCGAGCTTGAAACCGGCATGGGCGGGATCTGGATCTATGCGGGCACCGAGGTTGGCCTTGCGCGGGTGCCCGATTGCTTTTGTCGCTGGCAGGACGTGCAGCCAGGCAACGCGATGGACGCATTGGTTGCGGGTGAAGCCCCACCGTCCGAAGCGCCATTGCCAGGCGGTCAACCGATCCTGTCGCTGGCCAGTGCCCCCTCGGCGCCGGAAGTGATGTATGCCGCTCTGCGTTCGGGCCTCTGGGCATCGCAGGACGGCGGAGTCATCTGGCAAAAGCGGGCCAGCAAAGCTGCGACCGCTGTTGCGGTTCATCCAAGAGACGAGACCTACATCGCTGCCCTGTTGGGCGGCATCTTGAAATTCAGCCGTGACGGCGGCGCAACCTGGATCGAAACAGGAGAACTATGATGGAGAAAATGATGCAGAGAAGAAACGCGCTTGGTCTGATTGGCAGCGGCATTGTCGGAATGGTGGGCCTGACCACATCGGCTTGGGCGCAAGCGACAGGCGATGTGGCGCCCGGTCTGACGGGCAGCGAAAGGCAGATCACCATCTGGCGCGATCCGGGCTGCGGCTGCTGTGATGCCTATGGGGATTATCTCGAAGAACACGGCTTTACCGTAACGCGTGTGGATGACCGCGACTTCGACAAACGCTCGGTCGAAGTCGGTGTGCCCGCCCAGGGCATCGGCTGCCACTTGGCCGAAATCGACGGCTACTATGTCAGCGGTCTCGTCCCCGTCGACATCATCGAGCGGCTGCTGGAAACCCGTCCGGCGATAACGGGTATCACCTTGCCGGGAATGCCCGCGAATGCACCCGGGATGGCTGCGGTCAAGTCAGGCACGCTAAGGACCTACGCCTTTGGCCCGGAAGGAATCTCAATCTATGCCGATGAATAAGGGGCCGAAAAACCGACTGGCGAAGGGTACGGTCAGGCGGTCAGTGCACCTCGCTGCCCTAGTGTCCACGCTCGCGACCACCGGCGTTGTGGTGCTGGCCCAATCGGAACCGGTGGACCCGCGTGTCGAGGGACTGACGTTCTTGGGAGAGCCCGTGCTTGCATCCGAGGTCACGGCAGGGCAACAGCTTTATGCGGACAACTGCGCCAGTTGCCATGGTGCGAACCTTGAAGGCCAGCCCGATTGGCGTCGTCGTCTTGACACCGGAAGAATGCCGGCCCCGCCGCATGATGACACAGGCCACACCTGGCACCATTCAGACCGCATGCTTTTTCAGATCACTAAAGGCGGGGTCGGTGCCGTCGTGCCGGGATACGAGAGCGACATGCCGGCCTTCGGAGAGGATCTGACAGACGCAGAGATCGAGGCGATCCTCGTCTACATCAAGAGCACCTGGCCTGAGCGACAACGTGAGTTCCAAGCCGAAGTTTCGGCCAATGACACGGGCGGGTGAAGTTCGACAGGGTGTCAGGATAGTATCTTTCGACCAAAGCCGATCCACCGGGGGACCAATTCGGCAAATCTGTCCTACTCCGCCCCCCGACTCCCGCTTTACCACGCTAATTCGGACCTGACCTGGTTGGCCGTTAACCCGACCGCAAGGCAAGCATGTGCTACCAGGGTCGCGTGCATGCGTTCACGAAAATTTGCCCTTGAACCTCTAGCCACTAGAAGTCCTATCTAGTCGACGAGAATGTATATCGTTCTTGCCATTGATCGCCGGTGGGAACCGAAAGGGTACGACATGCTGACAAGACGACACTTCATTCAAACGACAACAGCGCTCTTTTCGGCGACTGTGGCCAACCCTGTGTTTGCCGATAGCTGGCCCACCGAGGCGCAGAAGGCTGAATGGGACGCGCAAGTCAGCCCGCCCGGCTTCGATCCGGCCACGTCAAACCCTTGGGGACTACACCCACGTTTCTTGCCTCAGCGTGTGGACGCGAAGGACGGCCTCGTGCCGGGAGACATCCATGTCGATGCGGTCGCGCGGTATCTCTACCACATTGAGGAGGGTGGAACCGCGATGCGCTACGGCGTGGCGATCGCGCGGGGCAACCTCTACGAGCCAGGTGTTTATAACATCAAGCGCAAGGTCAGGTGGCCGCACTGGACGCCGACACAGAATATGATCGAGCGGGATCCCGAAAACGCAAGATGGGCCGACGGGATGGAACCCGGGCCTCAAAACGCCTTGGGATCGCGGGCGCTCTATCTCTATGTCGGTGATCGCGACACCTATCTTCGGATACACGGCACACCCTATCCGAGAAGCATCGGCGGTCGTGCGAGTTCGGGTTGCGTGCGGATGGTTATGGCACACATCAACGAGCTTTATCCGAACGTCGCGATCGGATCGACAGCACATCTTTATTCGGCTGAGGACAGCGTTACCGCGAGAAGTTGAATGAGGTAATTAGCTCTCAGCGCATTGATGTGACGTGCGGGTCGTCGTCACACTTCCCGCGCGACGCAGATAGGGTTGCCGTTCGCCGTGCGCAGCGGCAGCAAGGTCGTTTCAACGGGGCCGCTGTGTTCGTACCAGTAGCACCCGTCCTCGGGCACCAAGCGCGCGGTTGCAACATCCTGATCCGGGGCAGCCATTGCAATCACGGCTTCGGGAACGTTGCCCCGCTGGTCTGCCGCGTCGCCTGGCCCAGTCGGCTGGACTGCGCATCCGGCCGTAAGCGACAGCACCACTGCAACCATCATTTTTTGCTTCAGCATCAAAACCCGCATCAAGCTTCCTTTCGTGACTGTTTTTCTTTGCAGCGGCTGTTCATGCCTCAAGGCGTGATGGAGCCGGTCGCCGCATCCTCTAGCAATAAAACAAACTGAAATACCACCGTATTTTGCTCTTGAAGCTCTAGCTACTGTAGGGGCTATGTCATGGTAAAGCACCCGAATCCAGAGGTCCATTCATGCCGTCCGACACCCATCGTCACGACCACGATCACGCCGAAGATGCCCAGACAAGCGGCGGCAGCTGCTGCGGGAGCGCCGGAACGTGCGGCGACATCGTTCCGACGACGCCCGCGCCAGCGGGCGGGCGCAGTTTTCAGGTGTCCGGCCTCGATTGCGCCGAGGAGGTAGCAATCCTGAACAAGGTGGTCGGCCCGAAGATCGGCGGGGCCGAGCATCTCGCGTTCGACGTGATCAATGGACGGATGACTATTCTCGACAGCGCCAAGAGTGTATCGGACGGCGAAATTGCAGAGCTGGTCGCAAGCACCGGCATGACCGCCAAGCCCTGGGATGCCGAAAACGCGTCGGTCGACCAGGCGGCCCATCTTGCACGCCAGCGGCTGTTTACGGCGCTCAGTGGCGGCTTCTGGGCCGCGGGATTTCTGTGGCACATCATCGAGACCGGCATGGGGGGGGCACTCGGCCTCTTCGCAGGGCACGGCGAAGCGCCGATGCCACTGGTCGAGGCAGGGCTATTCGCGGTTGCGATCCTGTTCGGTGTTTGGCTCGTGGCGCCCAAGGCATGGTCGTCCGCACGGCGGCTGTCGCCCGACATGAACCTGCTCATGGTAGTCGCAGTCGCGGGTGCAATTGGCCTCGGCGAATTTTTCGAGGCGGCGACGGTTGCGTTCTTCTTCTCGCTCTCGCTTTTCCTCGAAAGCTGGAGCGTCGGGCGTGCGAGGAATGCGGTTTCAGCTCTGCTGGACCTGGCGCCGCCGACGGCAAGAATTCTTTATGATGACGGTTCGGAAGCGGACGTACCGGCTTCCGCGGTTGCTATCAACGCACGTTTCGTCGTGCGCGGCGGAGACCGCATCCCATTGGATGGTGAGGTTGTCGATGGGGCAGGGGCCGTCGATCAGGCGCCAATCACCGGAGAGAGTGCGCTGGTCCCAAAGGAACGGGGCGACGATGTCTATGCCGGTACGATCAACGGCGAAGGCACACTGACGGTGCGCGCCACGAAGGCCGCCTCGGACACCGTGTTGGCCAAGATTATCCGCATGGTCGGCGACGCCCATGCCCGCCGCGCGCCGGTGGAGCAGTGGGTGGCGAAATTTGCCCGCATCTACACGCCTATCGTCATGGCTCTCGCCATCGCAATTGCCCTGTTGCCGCCGCTCATTTTCGGTGGGGCCTGGGATTATTGGTTCTACAATGCACTCGTGCTGCTGGTGATCGCCTGCCCGTGTGCTCTGGTCATCTCGACACCGGTCTCCATCGTCGCTGCACTCACCGCCTCTGCGCGGGCGGGGGTGCTGATCAAGGGCGGTGCATATGTTGAGGCACCGGGCAAGACCACTGCATTGGCCATGGACAAGACCGGCACGATCACCATGGGCGAGCCCGAGGTGGCGGCGGTGCATCCGCTGGGCAAAGCATCGGCGCAAGATCTGATGACCCTCGCCGCTGGGCTGGAGGCACGTTCCTCGCATCCCTTGGCGCGTGCCATTCTCGCGCGGGCAGAAGCCGACGGCATCAATGTGTCCGCCGCGGAAGACACCCGAACCGTTCCCGGTAGAGGACTTGAAGGACGCACAGACGGCCGGTCGATCTGGCTAGGGTCCGACCGGTTTGCCGAGGAGAAGGGTTTCGGCGACGCCATTCCGAAGGATCTGCGCGACCGCATCGAAGGGGCTGGCAGCACCCTTGTTGCCGTGGGCGACGACACCGGCGTGACCGGCATCCTGGAATTGCGCGACCGTATCCGCCCCGACGCCAAGGGCATCGTGGCACAGCTCCACGCGCAAGGCGTGAAGACCATCGTCATGTTGACGGGCGACAACGAGCGGACAGCGCGCGCCGTTGCAGCCGAGGTCGGCATCGACGAGGTCCGTGCCGAGCTTTTGCCCGAAGACAAGGTGACAGCCATCGAAGAACTGGTCGAAACGCATGACATGGTGGCCATGATCGGCGACGGGGTGAACGACGCCCCCGCCATGGCGCGCGCGCATTACGCCATCGCGATGGGCGCTGTTGGTTCGGACGCGGCAATCGAGACGGCGGATATTGCCCTGATGACCGACGACCTCGGCAAGGTGCCTTGGCTGATCGGTCATTCGCGCCGGACAATGTCGATTATCCATCAGAACATCGGTATTTCCTTGGCGACCAAGGGCGTTTTCGTTGTCGCTACCGCGTTCGGACTGGCATCGATGTGGGGCGCTATTGCAGCCGACGTAGGAGTGTCATTGCTGGTGGTGGCCAACGCCCTGCGCCTGCTTAACAGCCAAGAGGCCAAGGCGCCGCCGTCCGGCGGTGAACAGGTTGGCGAAGGCTTGGCCAAAGGGGCGCTGGCACATGGTCATTGAACTGGGAGAACCCGGAAAGGAGCCGAGACGAGACATGAGCGTGAAGGGCAGGATGATGTGTCCGGTTTGCGAGGTGCCCTTGAGCATGACCGACCGCCAGGGGATCGAGATCGACTTCTGTCCCGATTGCCGGGGTGTCTGGCTCGACCGGGGCGAACTGGACAAGATCATCGAGCGTTCGGCACCCGATGTGGCGCCTCAGCGGGTGCCTGAGCCGCGCGGCTACGACGATGATCGCGGCTACCGGCGCGGAAAGCACGGCTATCGGCGCAAATCCTGGCTTCACGAGTTGTTCGATTAAGGCTTGCCGTGGCCTCCCTGCCGGTCGCCCTCAAGGCGCTGCGGTAGGCCCGCAAGGCATTCAGCGGTGAGCAGGTTGGTCCAAAGATCGCAAAGGCCGCGCTTGCCCACGGACATTGATCACGCAGCATTTGCAAGGTAACGTAATGTCCATATCAGACCTCACGAAAGAGGCATCGAGCAGTGAAAACCATCCGATTTCCCCGCCGCGCCGTCCTGTTGGGCGGGTTGGCAGCGTTTTTGTCTGGCTGTGCCAGCAGGTTCCGCAGCTATGGCGGACCCGAGGTGACCCGTGTTCGGCTTTACAAGGGGCAGCGTTTGCTTGTTCTGGACGGAGCCGATCGCGTATTGCAAACCTATCCGGTCGGGCTGGGTTTCGCTCCTGAGGGTCACAAGCAATTCGAGGGAGACGGCCGGACCCCTGAGGGCGCTTACGTAGTCGATAAGCGCAACCCCGACAGTACGTATCCTCTTTCGGTTGGCATCTCCTATCCGAATGAGGCCGACATAGCCTTCGCTGAAGCGCAGGGCCTTTCCCCCGGCGGCGACATCTTCATCCATGGTGGTCCACGCCCAGGGATCGACCCAACGGATGTCCGCGACTGGACAGCTGGCTGCATCGCGGTCACAGATCGGCAGATCGAGGACATCTATGCAATGGTGAAAGACGGAACACCGATCGACATCTACGCCTGATGGGAGGAGATGATCTTCCGTCAGATCAGGAAAATCGTCGGCACAGGGCCACGTTGATCACTTCGATGGCGATCACGGCTAAAGTGACGCTCGCCGCCGGGGGCCAGCGCAAGCACCCGGTACGCGTAAGGACACTACAATATGTGTCCAGCCGTGGCAGTGGCGAAACAGGCGGGCCCTAGCGGAGAAGAATGCGTCTGGTCTCATGTCGAATTCAATCTATCCGAGGGCATAGACGATGGTCACGACGGTAATCATGACAACCATGAACATGGAGAATGCGCCAAGGGCGAGCGTACGGCCCATGTCCCGGTTCGGCTTCTCTACTTTCAGACGCAGTTCCTCCGCGGTTTCCGGAAACTCGAGCGCCGCCGCATTCGATTGGCGCATCAGGTCGTAGCGGGACGTCCAGCGCCGTTCCTCCGCCGCGTTCCAGCCGTTCAGCACCAGAATGATTGCCGCGATGAGAACCATCGACGACGGGACCCAGATTACGTAGCCACCGATTGTCTCGTCAGCCAGGGCGCGAAGTCGACCACCGCTCGCTGCGATGATTTCTGATCCATAGAGGGGCACCTCCTTGAGCGTTGTCAGGGAGCCCAGAAAGATGTTGGAAACGATCACCACGAACCCTGACATCAGCCGAGCGCCGCGCCGCGCTCCTTCAGGCGGATCACGCAGATCGAACAGCATAGCAAAGTACCAAAGCCCAGCAAGCACCATAGACAGATGTGCCAGCGCTTCCATCGCCGCAATACGTTGTGTAAGGGCGTAGATCATCGGGATCTGCCAGACGAAAAGCGCACCAATCAACAAGGAGGTGGCAGATGCAGGAAGCGCCAAGAATCGCGGGATGCGCGCACGCCCAATCGCGGCAAGGCGTCGGCGCCATTCCCTTTTCAATCCGGCTTGAAGGCCAAGCCAGGGCTGAGAAACCGCGATAAGAAGCGGTCCTACCAGTCGCAGAAGAAGATGCTCGACCTGATGTACCGAAAACAGACTGTGCCCCAATGGCGAGAGCGGCCCATTCGTCGCGACGAGGACGGCCGCGAGGCCGACAAAGAAGGCGGTTCGACGCCAACCAGAAACCCTTCCGAGACAGCGAGCGTGTATTTTGAGCCCACGCAAAAACAGCCATACTGTAAGACCGACAACAATGAGCGACACCGGTGACAGCACATAGCCGAAAGGGTCGTAAAGGAAGAAGAAGTTTGTGATCATTCGCTCTGGCCCTCGCTCATCCGAGGGTTGTCGGAGGTAGCCGGTGTGAGCCGCGAGATCCCGGAAGCGCCGCCACGGGCCAGTGACAGATCGGTCGACATGGCGAGGTATTCGCCTTGTATCCACGAGGGAAAGAGATTGTCGTAGAATCGAGATAGCGGATGTCCCGACTGTCCGGCGGGCGTGATGTAGTATGATCCCGCTGCTTCCGATATCGACATGACCGCCTGAAAATTGCTTCCGGCACTCACAAGGAATGGACGGTCTTCTTCAACACCAAATGATGTCAAGAATTGCGTAAACGGATCGCCTGAAATCGGCGCTTGAAGGGACAGCAGGTTGGTCAGCAACCCACGTGAACTGATCGGCGACCACTGCATGTCCAATCTATGCTCCTCCCCCCAGGTCCACGTCGAGGGATCGCGCCCTTATCGATCGACCAGCCAGCCAAGGGCATCATCCAGGGCCACGCGAACCTGCTCCTCGCATGTCTCGCGAGGTGAGGATAGGCGGATGTCGCACCAGATTGCGCTACCGCGACGATCGCTGAGTACCGCATAAAGAAAGTTCGGGTTCGGACGGGTCCAGAGTTGCTGCGCTGCCGGAAATTCGTCTTTCAAAATGCGCTGCTGCAAAGCCCGGAGCCAAGTCCAGAACAGCAGAGGTTCCGGTGAATAGCGATCCATGTCGCCATTCCACGACGCAAGCCTGTCCAGTAGTTCACGACGAAGGTCGTTCGCATCGGTGCCTTCGATGCTGTCTCTGGACTGCACGAACCAAAGCTCCTTCGCCATCAGGGGCAGCAGGGTTCGCGCCACGGTACTTACGGTGTCCCTTTGAACACCGATGGCGCCTTCAGTCGAGAAGATCGATTGCCGCGCTTCAAGCTCCGCCAGTCGAATGTCGCGAAATGACAACGCTCGTACGGCTTCCTCTTTTGGCCATCGGGCAACGGTCTCTCGGTCAATGGCCAATGCCTCCATGCCTTTCGGCAACATGTCTGCGGCAACTCCGATGGCATCGGTCGCGTCGGCCGAACGCGTGAACAGCTCCAGCATCGTCAGGAAACCTGCCGCCTGCACGGGTGACGGCCCCCTTGGTGCCTCCTCGTCTGGCACGGGAAATGACCGGAAGGCCCAGGCGACGCGCGTATTGCGACCGACAATAACGAAAGGTACGCCCGGCATCGTGGCCCCTATGGCCGGCCCTGTCGAAAACTGAAGATCGGCGAGATACCATTCCGAGGGCAGCGACAGGGAACCGCTGATATCGGCGGCGAGAATTGGTGTCCCGGCAGCGGTTCGGTCACCGTCTATCGCCCATGCATCGAGGCGCTGCTGCGGATCAGTCGCAAATAGTTCGAGCACTTTTGGTCGATCCGACGGTATAATTGCACTTGATAAGCTCGGCGTTCCTTTCCGTGCGCTTTCCGGTCGCAGGCCATTCAGAAAAGACCGGGCAATCCTCAGGCTATCGCCAGGTGTCCAGGCATCGATCGACCGTTCGTCTGCGATCAACAGTTCCGGCGAGCCTCTGCCGCGCCCTCCCGCCGACACCAGCTCGAGCCACGCATTGACGCCGGCGGCATAGGATTCGAGCGCGTCTGAGACCGCTGGCGCAACGGACAATGTCTCATCGGATGGCCAAGAAGCTTCGGCCATTCGCCTTGCCCTTAACAGCTGACCGAGTCGGTCTTGCGCATGAACGAAGCCGATCGCGAAATAGACATCCGCGGCGGAACTCGCGGTAATGTGCGGGATTGCCGAGGCATCTCGCAGAATATCGACCGGTCCACCTAAGCCTGCTACCGAGAAGTCCTCGTTGTAGTCGGGAACGGATGCGCTCAGCAGAAAATAGACCAACCCGGAACCAACCGATGCCGTGATACAGATCGCCAAGAACCCGTACAGTAATATGTTGAAAAGACGTCTCACGTCGGTGCCGTTTCGAAACCCTTCTCATGCAAAGATGCGCAAGAGGACCACCGAAACGAAATAGGTGAGAAGACCGAAGGCGATCGCCGAACTCGCCGCATACTGGAGGATATCCAGCCGGTTTCCTTTTCGGCGTCGCGCCAGATATCCACCCCAGATCGCACCCGCGACAATGCCCGCGATTACCAGCATGACTTTTTCTCCGTTCGTGTTCTCTTGTTGCACCGGTGTGTGCCGACCAGACCTGCAGCCAGTCCCACGGCCCAAGTAGTGAAGATGAGAGCCAGCAGCGCCCAGTCGCCGAAGCGCGCATATAGCGTTGACGGATGAGCAGAGGGCAGAGCCGCATCTATTACACCGGTTTCTCCGTTGCCGAGCCGCGCGACGAGGTCACCGTTCGCGTCGATGACCGCGGAGATGCCCGTATTCGCGGCTCGGATGACAGGAAGGCCTTCCTCTACGGCACGCATCCGTGCGGAAGCCAGATGCTGCTCGGGTCCGATGCTGGTGCCGAACCAGGCGTCGTTTGTCGCGTTGAAAATCCAGTCCGGCCTGAACAGGTCGTCGACCACATGGCTTGGGAAGATGATCTCATAGCAGATCGCCACGGCGACCAGGGGCACACCCGGAAGCGCAAGCGTTCGCGGGCCCGGTCCGGGCGTAAAATCGCCCAGACCCGCCGTGAGTCGCTCGATGGGCAACCAGCCACGGAATGGCACATATTCGCCGAAGGGTACGAGATGGTGTTTCGCGTATCCGGTCAGGATTCTGCCGGTCTCGCCAAAAGCCTGGACCGTGTTGAAATATCGGGTGCCATCCTCGCTCGGTACACGGTCCGGCACCCCGGTGAGCAGCATGCTGCCGTCTGGTAGCGCTGCGGCAATGCGATCCCGCGCCTCCGTATCCTCATCGAGGAAACCCGGAAAGGCGGTTTCCGGCCAAAGAAGAACGTCGAAATCGCCGGGCTGGGTTGAAAGCTCAACATAGCGCGCGAAGGTCGCCTCGCGGTTCTCGGGCGCCCATTTCTCCTCTTGTGGAATGTTGCCCTGGACGATGCGCAGGTCGACACCGGGTGGCTGTTGTGCATCCGACTGGAGGCGAAGCGTACCGACAGCCCACATCGTCGCGATGCCGGCCAGCGCCATGAGCGAAACGGTCAATCGTTGCCGCCCGGACGTCATGACAGCCGCGCCGGGAAGTGCCGCGACGAACACGCTGAGAAAGCTTAACCCATAGCTTCCGACCCAGGCGGCGGTCTGGCGAAGGGCGGCGTAGTCGGCAAGTGCGTAGCCGGCGAGGTTCCAGGGAAACCCTGTCAGAACGTGACCACGCAACCACTCGGTCGCGGTCCAGGAGGTCGTGAACAGGAGGCAGGCGAGGAGACTACCCAGGGCTCCGCGCCGCGCGATTTCGGCGAAGAGCGCTGCGGCAATGGCTGGGAAAATTGCGAGACCTGCGGACAATCCCGCGACAGCCGGGATCGCCATCGCCCCGAACCGCTCGGCCTCGACGTAGAAACTCTCTGCAATCCACGAAATCCCGAAACCGAACTGGCCAAGACCAAACGCCCAGCCGACGAGGAAAGCACGCCCTAGGGAGAGATCGCGAAGACCGACAAAGAACGCGGAATAGGCAACGGGAACGAGCAGGAGAAGCGAGAAAGGCGGGAAAGTCAGAACGGTCAGCGCCCCGGCGGCGAAACCAAGCGTCATCCGCGAAAGCAAACGGTGGCGCAGAGCGATGCGGTTCAGAATTTTCGGTTTCACGACTTGATCGAACGCCGCGCGCTGATCCATGGCGCGGCGAGCAAGAGCCCCACGCCACTGACAACAAATATATCGGCCATGTTGAAGGCAGGCCAATGTGTTGTGCCAATGTAGAAATCGAGAAAGTCTGTTACAGCCCGATACCGCACACGATCGATAACATTGCCCAAGGCTCCGCCAATGATCGCGCCATAGGCAAGTGTTTCGACCGCATTTTCGGCGCGAAACAGCATAACCCCCAGCCAAACACAGATGGCAAGAGCGAGAGCGATGAGGCTCCACCACGGAGCGCCGCCCAGCATCCCGAAAGTCACGCCGTCATTACGATAAAAGACGAGGTTGAATCCCGGAAACACGGAAATCCCGGCGCTTAAAGTGACGGCATTCGCAACGACAATGGCTTTGGTGATCTGATCGATCGCGAACGCAGCAAGCGCTGCAAAGACGCCGATCATCGCAGATACTTTGTATGATGACATTGCCTCATCCCAACCAGACATCGAGAAACAGCATCAGAACGAGCCCGACTGCGAGACCGAGCGTCGCCCTGTTCTGATGGCCGCTGCGATGGGTTTCGGGGATGATTTCGTGGCTGATGACGTAGAGCATTGCGCCCGCGGCAAAGGCCAGTCCCCATGGCAGCAGCGGTTCCGACAGCGTGATGATCCCGGCCCCGAGCAGGCCGCCAATCGGCTCGACCATGCCCGTCAGCGCCGCGATGCCCCAGGCGCGCAGCTTCGGATATCCCTCGCCCAGCAGAGATACAGCGACGGCCAATCCTTCGGGCGCATTCTGAAGCCCGATGCCGACAGCAAGCGGCAAACCGCCCTCCATACCTCCGGATCCGAAGCCGACCCCGACCGCGAGGCCTTCGGGGAAGTTGTGGATCGTGATCGCGATGATGAAAAGCCAGACCCGCCGCAAAGACGCCGCTTCGGGCCCTTCGCGTCCCGTCTTGAAATGCTCGTGCGGCAGCTTTTCGTTCATCAGCGCGACAGCCCCCATGCCCAAGAGGATCGAGACGCATACGATGGCCGCAGGCATCGCGCCGTTCTCGAACATCGGCTCGGCCGCATCCAATGCCGGGATGATCAGCGAAAAGAAGGAAGCGGCGAGCATCACACCGGCAGCGAAGCCGAGCGACAGATCGCGTGTGGCCCGCGACGGGATGCGTCCAAACAACACGGGAACTGCTCCGACTGCCGTGAGCGATCCGGCAGCCAGACTTCCGAGGAAGCCGAGCATGATCGGAGAGAGGTTTTCCATGGGCGGGCCAGGTTATCCTTCGCCGTAGCTCGAAAAGACTTCCGTCGACCCGTCCTCGCGGATGAGGAAGACATCATAGGCCTCGCGGTCGTCTTCTGGCCCCATGCCGGGCGAGCCATAGGGCATCCCAGGCACGGCGAGACCGACTGCGTCCGGGCGCTCATCGAGAAGGCGGCGGATGTCAGCGGCCGGTACATGGCCTTCGATCACGTAGCCGTCAATGAGCGCGGTGTGGCAGGAGACCATGCGCTGCGGCACGCCGTTGTCGAGCTTGAAGCGAACCAGCGACCCACCGAACATGTCCTGGCCGGTCGGCACAAAACCGTTCTCTTCGAGGTGGTTCATCCACGAGAGGCAGCAGCCGCAACCGTTCGTCTTGCGGACGTCGATCGCCGTTGCCTCTGCGAGGGCCTGGGCCGCCGGGAAAAGGGCGAGCGTGATGGCAAGAGCTTGGGTCATGCGTTTCATGGGTCAGAGCCTTTCGGTTGTCGTTTCGGCAATCTCGCTGCCGAGGTTTTCATTCAGAAGCGCCCGCGCCTCGGCCAGACGCGAGAGCGCGGCGGTATCATCCGCTTCGCTCTCAGCTGCTTCGGCGAGCCGGTCGTCAGTGAGGGGGTCAGTCGGGCGCCCATCCACGAGGACTTCGTAGTGCAGGTTCGGACCTGTCGCCGTGCCAGTCGCGCCGACGCGGCCGATCACATCTCCCGCCGCAACGCGTTGGCCTTGTGCCAGGTCTTCCGGCACGGCGCTCAGATGCGCGTAGCGCGTCATGGTGTCGGAGCCGTGCGAGATTTCGACCACACGGCCATAGCCACCGCGCCAGCCAATGAAACTAACCCGCCCCGGTGCCGTCGATTGAACCGGTGTCCCACGTGCCGCTGCGAAATCGACGCCTGTGTGCATCCGGACGTTGCCAAAGACCGGATGCGTGCGGCGTCCGAACACCGAGCTGAGGCGCGCACCCTCGACCGGCTGTGCGAAGACGCGCAGCACCTCGCCATCGACGTAGATCGTCGCCTGACCGCTGCCGTCGTCCGGCCATACGATCTCGCAAAGCGAACCGCCGATCTCCAGTGCGGCGAAGGCGAGTTCGGGCTGTCCGATCCTGTCCTCGCCGACCCGCGCCTCACGCCAGAGAAGCCTTAGTGCTTCGCCGCCGGCCATCTCGCGGCGGAAATCCACGGTCCCACCCAGCATCTGCGCAAGGTCCACGGAAAAACGGGCGGGTATGCCGGCTTCTTCGAGTGCCGCGAAGATCGAGCTGTCGATCACCGCTTCGCCGGCAAGGGTTACGATCTCCGGATCCGGAGTCACGACCTGTGTGGACAACCGCTCGCCGAACACCACCTCGATCCGAACCCCGTCCTCGACGGCAAGTGCGACGGTGCGGGGGCTGCCGTCCATGGTCGAAGCAACAGTGACCGAGTGCCCCGGCCGCAGCCGTCGCAGATCGTATTCCGCGCCAAGCGCGAGGGCAACTTCGGCTCTGTCAGGTGCCGCAAGTCCAGCTTCGGACAGCAAGAAATCGAGCGTCTCGCCAGGTGCAATGTCGCGCGACCACGTCGACAGCGGTGGCTCGATCGCGCTTACCGGCCTGTCGGCGAACGCGACCTGCAGAAGGGGTAGGGAGCCGAGGTCGGGTGCATCCTCTGCCCATGCCGTCGCGGGCAGCGTCACGAGGATGTCAACGTTTCTAGGGGCTTCAGGACCTTGGGGCATCCAGCTACCTGCCTGGGCAAGTTCCGGCGGCACGGGTTCTTTCGACAAAAGATCAGAGATGGCGATAGCCGCTCCCGAAACCGTCCCCGCAATTGCGACACCCGCCGCCAAAGTTCTGAGCCTCATGTCGCCCCCTCCATTTCTTCTGCCAGCGCGCGACGGATCTTCGGCACCGCGAATTCTCTGGCTTCGTGATAGTCGATCATGGTGACGAACCGCCCAGAGGCTGCGAACAGGAAGACGCTCGCGGTGTGGTTCATCGTGTAATCGCCGCTCTCCGTCGGTACTTGCTCGTAGGTGGCGCGGAAGCCGTCCGCGACGCGCGCGATCTGCTCTTCCGGCCCCGTCCAGCCACGGAGCGCAGGATGGAAGTAGCCGACATATTCGGCCATCGTTTCGACAGTGTCGCGCTCGGGATCGACCGTGATGAAAACCACGTTCATCTCGTCGGCCTCGTTTCCCAGATCGTCGAGCCATCCCGAAATGTCCGAGAGCGTGGTCGGGCAGACATCGGGACAGTAGGTGAAGCCGAAGAACGCCATCGTCGGGCGACCGATCAGGGTTTCCGGCCCGACCGCGTTGCCCTCATGATCCGTCAGACGGAAATCCATCTCGGTCAGGGCCACAGGCCGCTGCCCGACAGGTTCAGGTCCACCGGGTCCATCGACCTGCCACCAACCGACGAAGAGCATCAGGGCGACCGCCCCGACACCAGCCGCCCCGTACCCAGGATCGCCCGTCGCCGCATCAGTCCTCTGGCCCCCGCGCGGCGATTCCGAGGATCGGCACCTCGACCGTCACTTCGCCTCCGTCTTCGAAAAGCAGGGTCAGCGGAAAGGTGTCCCCTTCCGTCATCAGTTCTTGCAGCCGCATCAGCATTGCGTGCAGGCCCCCCGGTTCGAGCGCGACGCTCTCGCCCGGGGCGATCGCGATCTCCCCCGCCGGGTTCATGGAACTCACACCTTCGGCATTTGTCTTCGTCTCGTGAATTTCGGGCATCATCGCGAGCGGTGTTGTAAGGCCGATCAGCGTCACTGGCTCGTCGCCAGTGTTGCGGATCGTCATGTAAGCGGCCCCGGGACGGTTCATCCCGATGGAGGCGCGGGACCACGCGTTCTCGACGACAACATCCTCGGGTCCGGCCAGCGCGGGCGCTGAGAACCCTCCAAGGGTCAAAAGCGCCGCCAGTGTGCTGGTCAAAATATACTTTTTCATCGTTCTGATCCTGCCCTTTGTATTCAGCTTTGCGCGGCAGCGACTTCGGCGGCCACCAGACGACGCAATTCTGCCTCCCCGAATGGATCGAGCGGCTTGCCGTTCACGAAGAATGTGGGCGTCTGGCGAATTCCCACGGTCTCGACGTCGGCACGATCCTGGTTCAGGATCGCCACGACATCGGGCGCCATCATTTGCGTGCGCGCGGCCTCGGCATCGAGTCCGGCCGTGGCGGCGATCTGAAGGATCAGGCCGGGCGCCGGGGCACCGTGCGACGCCCATCTCGGCTGTTCCCGCAGAACGGCCTCAAGCACCGGCACGTAAACGTCCTGCATGCGTGCCGCCTCGAGCACGCGGATCGCTTCCTCGGATGCCGCGCCGTGGAAGGGCGTGTAGCGGATCACGACGCGGACAGCATCCCATGCTCGGCCATGATGTCCTTCACGATGGGATGAAAGGCGCGACAGGCCTCGCAGGCCGGATCGAAGAATTCGACGATCGTGACGGGCGCTTCCGCAGGCCCGAGGATGGGCGAGTAGGGGCGGATCATCGCGTCCGCGAGTTCCGGCGCAACAGGCTCCGCTTCGGCCACCGGGCCGGGGCGGGTTGCAAACCAGGTGGTTCCGCCGAAACCGGCGACGCCGAAGGCGAGAACGGACAGGATCAGGGCGCGTCGGTTCATTTTCGTGTGTCCTTCAATGAAAGGGCCGACAGCGCCCGATCAGCGCGAAGGCGGCGAGGGCCATCAGCGGGATCGGGATGCCGAAGACCAGTTGGTTGTCATCGGTGCAAGAGGGGCCGGTGGCCGTGCAGGGCTGGATGCGTTCGGGAACAAGACCGACGTACAGCCCCATGTGCCAGAGGGCGATTGCGCCGCCGCCAAGCGCCAATGCGATGCCGTAGCGCCCCACACGGCCGTCCCGCCACCAAAGGCCCAGCCTAGGATAATGGCCAAGGGAAACATGAAGGCGCGCTGGAACCAGCACAGCACACAGGGCGTCTGCCCCAGCACCTCGCCGATGAAAAGCACGGCAAGCGAGGCGACGAGCGCGATGATCCATGCCAGCCCGAGGGCTGTTTCTCCGGATATGCGGTTCATGTCGATCAGATCCTCTCTTCCAGATCGGCGAGAATCTCTTCGGCCGGGGTGCCGTAGGGCCAGGAGTCGGCAAAGCCCGCGTCGGGATCGAAGAGGAACAGATGCGACGTGTGGCCCATCGTGTAACCATCCGGCGCCGCAGCCTCTTCGACGCGTTCAAAGAAGATCGGAAACGTCTCGGATGTGGCGGCGATTTGTTCCGGCGTGCCCGTCAGCCCGATGATGCTCGCATCGAACAGCGGGACGTATTCGGCGAGTGCGGCGGGCGTGTCCGTTCGGGGTCGATTGTTATGAAAATCGGCTGGACCTTGGCGGCATCGTCGCCCAGACGTCCATCACCGCCGCGACCTCTGACAGGGTCGTCGGGCAGACGTCGGGACAGTTGGTGAAGCCGAAAAACACCAGCATCCAGCGCCCGCAAAGTCCTCCTCGGTTCGAACCATACCCTGGTGGTCCGTCAGTTCGAATTTAGCGAAAAAAGGCGGTTCGGCGTCGGTTCGGGCGCGGTCGGCACGATAGTCGGACCAGAGCAAAAGCCATACGAAGGCAAGCGCTGCCACGCCTGCCAAAACCCAAAGAAACTTCTGTGCCGATGTAAGGGACAATCCTGTTTCGCCTGTTATTGATTCTTATTGCATGTGCGGATACATCCTCTAGCCGCTAGAGGTTCAAGCACGAAATCATGGTATAGCTTGAACTCACGCGTCTGTGAATCCGACACTTGTTTATTCCGACGGCAAAACCTACACAAACTGTATCTTTTTCATGGAGGCGAAAATGCTCACGATCGGTACTCTGTCAAAGAAGACTGGCACAAAAGTGCAGACCATCCGGTACTACGAACAGATCGGACTCATGCCCGAACCTGGCAGGACCGAAGGCGGACAGAGGCGCTACGACAATGCACAGCTCGACCGACTGTCCTTCATCCGCCATTCGCGCAACTCGGTTTCTCGCTCGATGCGATCCGCGAGCTGCTGACCTCAGCGACCATCCCAACCGCCCTGCGACGAGGCAGATGCCATCGCGCGTCGCCAGCTCAAACAGGTGGAGCAGCGCATGGCCGCTGAAGGCGCTGCGCACGGAACTGAAACGCATGGTTCACGAATGCAGCGGCGGGCGGACGGGAGACTGCAAGGTGCTTGAGGTGTTGCGGGACCATTCGGAATGCCTGACCGAGCACGAGGAAATCGGGGCCTGAAGGAATTCAGCCAACATTCCGGCTGGAACGCAGATCAGCCGCAGAAGTTAATGTGTCGTACAACACAGGCTGGAACCACAAAATGGCTGCTAGACAAAATTCAATGGAGAGACGGACGCTTTGGATCGTTCTGGCGCTCAATATCGGTTTGGCCGTGGCCTTTTTCGCAACAGGCGCCTTCGGCGACTCAAGTGCCCTGATCGCCAACGGGCTCGATAACCTCTCCGACAGCTTCGTCTACGCGATCAGCCTTTTCGCTTTGTCCCGATCCGACAAATGGAAACGCGGGGCGGCGAACGTTTCCGGCGGGCTGCTGATCCTGTTCGCCGCTGGTATCCTCTACGATGCATGGCGCCGCTACATCGGCGGGTCAGATCCGCTCGGGACGATCATGATCGCCATGGCCCTGTTTGCGGCGGCGATCAACGCAGTCTGCGTCTGGCTGCTCGCTAAGCTCAAAGATCCGGACGTCAACATCCGCGCGGCCAACACCTTCAGTTACAACGATTTCGCCGCGAACCTCGGAATCGTCTTGGCTGGCGGCCTCGTCGCCTGGCTGGGAACAACTGGCCGGACTCGTCGTCGGCGTGATTGTCGCCGGGATCGCGGCCTGGGGGGTATCGACATTCTGCGCGACGCACACGGCGAACACCACAAAGCAGTTCATACGGGCAAATAGTTGCGGGAGATTCTTTCTGAAAGAAGGGTTTGAAGCTATAGTGACTATAGTAATTAGGCTTGTTCCAAGACGATTCGAGGAGCGACTCCGTTGCAGATGACCGACCCTACTTGCACCCCCAAATTACTGGATTTTGATGCCGCGCCTCTTGCGCATCTAATTGAGACCCGCGGCTGGCGCGGCTTATCCGAATACGATCGATCGGAGCTGCCTATGATTCGTTCGGAATGAAATCGCGTTCGGATACAATCGAGCTGACGACATCCCCGCCTCCGAGGTGCTTTCCGACGGCTACGGGCAGTGCAATACCAAAGGGACGCTCTTGATGGCGTTGCTGCGTGGTGTTGGCATTCGTTGCCGGTTGCCATGGGTTTACGATCCACAAAGGCTTGCAGCGCGGTGTTGTCCCAGAGTTGGTGTATCGCTTGCTCCGCAAGAAATTCTCCACTCATGGTTGAGATCGAATATCAAGGTGCTTGGTTCA